>JBCBOC010000630.1:0-3007 GCA_039821475.1 Cyanobacteria bacterium J06632_22
CTACCAACACCAGGTTGCGTCCCTGGGGCACCGCTGCCAAGATGGGGCCGGACTGCTGGAGTGCGGCGCTGAGAATTTGAGTCACTGTCTGGTGGGCAACGGGCTGGGCAATGTCTTGGCGTTGGAGGGCTGCTTCGGTCTGTTCCCAGGCGTGGGGCGTGGTTCCGGCCTTTGCGCCTAAAATTCGATGCTTAGCTTGCCAGATCCGTTCAGCGGCGGTGCGAATGTGCCCTTGGCTCAGGCGGCCGGTGCGAACAGCCTCGCAGAGGGCTGCGATCGCACCCACAGGATCCGGCGGCATCAGAACGATATCGGCCCCGGCTTCAATGGCCAGCACGGCGGCCTCGTAGGGACCGTACTGGTCGGTAATGGCCCCCATCATCAGTGCGTCTGTGGCGATCAGGCCACCAAAACCCAGGTCGCGGCGCAGCAGCCCAGACAGAATGGGTTTTGACAGGGTGGCGGGATGGTGGGCATCGAGGCCCGGTAACTGCAGGTGGGCTGTCATGACGCTATCGACACCCGCGGCAATGGCCTGACGGAAGGGCGCCAGCTCAATGGCCTCTAGCCGGGCTAAGTCGTGGGGGATCACTGGCAGGGCCAGGTGGGAATCCGTGGCCGTATCGCCATGGCCCGGAAAATGCTTAGCGGTGGTTAGAACGGGAAAGTCCTGGGCGCCGCGAATAAAAGCACAGGCCAGCTTGCTGACAATATCGGGATCGTCGCCGAAGGCCCGCACGTTGATGACGGGGTTGTTGGGGTTGTTGTTGACATCCACGGTGGGGGCCAGCACCCAGTTGAGGCCAATGGCGACGGCCTCTTGGGCCGTGGTGCGGCCCATTTGCTCGGCCAGTGCCATCGCTTGAGGCAGGTCGTGGCGTGCGATCGCACCGAGGGCCATGGGCGGCGGAAACCAGGTGGCACCGCTGAACCGTTGTCCTACGCCTTCCTCAATGTCGGCGGCCATGAGGAGGGGCACAGTGGCCAGGGATTGGAGGAATTGCGATCGCACCGCCACTTCTGCGGCACTCCCCCCCAGTAGGATTACCCCACCGACCCCGAGCTCGCCGACCAAATGTGTGAGCTCCGCGCAAGAGCACTCCCACTGGGGATACTGAATTTCGTGGTCAAATAGGTGGCCCGTGGTGCGCACCACGACAAGCTGAGCTACCAGCGCCGCCAGCGGCAGATCATCGAGGTCAGGAAGCAGCGGCTGCATCAGTCCTCAGCATCCTCGACCGCGGCTGGGACAGCCTCCTCGGCGGCCGACGGGTTGAGGTCGCTGAGGAGGGACAGCACCCGCGTACCCCGCTCAAAGGAGCGGTCTTCTTTAAAGATGACCTCTGGGGTACGACGAAGCTGCAGGCGTTTCCCCAACTCTCGACGGACATACCCCGTCACCGCCTGAAGCCCAGCCATGGTTTCCTCGCGGGCTTCGTCCGTGCCATAGATACTGACAAAAATTTTGGCGTGCTGTAGGTCGCCAGACACCTCTACATCGGTCACACTCACCATGCCGCTGCCGACGCGATCGTCCTTAATATCAAACAGTAGTAGTTGGCTGACCTCCCGTTTAACGGCAGCCGACACCTTTGCCACTCGACGACTTGTTGCCATGGTGTGTTCTCCCTATCTATGAAGGCTTGTGGGGGCAATGCCCCGGCTGATGGCGTCCTAGCTGAGGCCCAACATGGCGCGCAGGGTTAGGCTCAGGCAAATAAACCCAGCAATCACTGCGCCGATCAGTGCGATCGCAGTGGTGGGTTTACGGAGCAGCGGCAGCAGGGGCTGTAAAGCGCTGTAAAACACCCCCAGGGTGAAGGTGATGAAGTAGCGGGGGTAGCGCGAGACGTTTTGAAAAAATTCCTGCATGAATCGGCGGCTTTAGAAAATGTGTAGCTTTTTTAAAATGTACGGCCAGCGGACGCTAATGGGTCAACAGTGATGGGTCAGCAATAATGGGCTAACAATGTCAGCTGGGCTTTCAGTGGCAGCTAAGCTTTCAGTGGCAGCTAAGCTCTGCAATATGCATTTTGCTTTATCATCCTATCGCAGGCCCATGGCCTGTTGCGATAGCGCAAGCGCTGACTTTACAGTTCGCGAGGCAACGATTTGAAACCTGCCGTCTACCCGACGACGACCTATCAGCCGATGTTCACGGGTCTACCTCCCCGTCCCTTTCTCAAATGGGCTGGTGGCAAAGCTCGACTATTAGCGCAGTATCAGCCGCACTTACCGCAAGATTTTCAGACCTACCATGAACCCTTTTTGGGGGGTGGTGCACTGTTTTTTTATTTAGCGCCCAGCCTAGCTCAATCGGGTAAGCCGGCGTACCTAAGCGATCTCAATCCAGAACTGGTTAATGTTTATCGTTGCGTCCGCGACGAGCTACAGGGATTGATCGATCGTCTAGAGGGTCATCGCGTGGCCCATAACGAAGATCATTACTACGCCACTCGTGCCCAGGCCGATCTGCCGGATCTGGACCGGGCGGCGCGGCTGATGTACTTGAATAAGACCTGTTACAACGGCCTGTATCGAGAAAATTCAAAGGGGCAGTTCAACGTGCCCATGGGGCGCTACAAGAATCCCCGCATTTGCGACCCCGAACTGTTGCAAGCGGCCTCCGCCGCATTGCAAATTGCCGACATTCAGGTCCGTCCCTTTGATGCGGTGCTAGACCGGGCGACAGGGCCACAAGATTTTGTTTATTTTGACCCGCCGTACCATCCCCTCAGCGAGACCAGTCGCTTCACGGCCTACAGCCGCTTTAACTTTAAGGCAGAGGAGCAGGTGTGCCTGCAGCAGGTGTTTGCTCAGCTCGCCCAGCGCGGTGTGCAATGTTTGTTGTCCAATTCTGACTGTCCTTTTATCCGCGAGCTGTATCAAGACTTTCCCCTTCATACCATTACCGCTGCCCGGTCGATTAACTCTAAGGCCAAGAAGCGCGGCAAGATTACAGAAGTGCTGGTGGCGTCTAAGTCTTGAGCTGGGGAAACTAGAATAG
>JBCBOC010000140.1:0-7685 GCA_039821475.1 Cyanobacteria bacterium J06632_22
CACACTCCGAAACCCAGCCACCCGGACCTGCCCCGACCGCAACCCCTTCGCCAACTGGGCCTTTTGGGTAATGGTCGGGGCAGGTCCGGGTGGCTGGGTTTCGGAGTGTGGCCACCCACTTTTTGCCGCCCGCCATCGAAGAGTTTCGCAAACAGTACCCTGGCATCACCATCAGCATCAGCGAATTCAACCATTTTCGCTTGGCTGAAGAGGCCCTGCGGGAAGGCCGTGCCGATATTGGCTTTAGCTATCTCCCCACCAGCGACGAATTTGATGCCTGGAAGCTATTGCAAGACCAGTATGTGGTTTTGCTTCCCCCCAGCGAGACCCACGTTGCGCCACAACTCACCTGGGAGCAAATGGCCCAGTACCCCTTGATTCAAGCGCCTACGGGGGACGGCTGCCGCGAAATCGTGGAACAGTGCCTGAAGCGTCACCAACAGCCGATCGCGTTTGCCTATGAAGTCCGCGAAGACTCTACGATTGTCAGCATGGTGCGTCGAGGTTTGGGTGCCGCCATTATGGCCCGTCTGGCAGCGGCCCCCATTCCTGAGGAAATTGTCGTTGCCGATTTACCCGTCTCCTTAGAGCGGGTGATTGGTGTGTTGCTGCCCAAAAATGCCCTGCACCCGCCTGCCGTATTTGCCTTTTTAGAAACGCTAAAGACGGTTTGGAATATTGACTAGTACAGCGTCAAGACTCAAAGTTTGGGTAATGCCAGTGAAATAGTGAGTGGTGAATCGTGAAGTAGCGTTTGGCCTTAAGCCCCTTTGAAGTAAAGACGTTCGACTATTTCACTACCGCTCTATTTCACTGTCATCGCCGACCCCAGTCCCTCGTGTTGATAGAACACTAGGGACTGGGGTTGAACCGAGCGAATTGTGCCTAGCGAATCTAAAGTCCAGACTTGGGTAGCTCCTGTCGAGGATTGTAGGAGCGGACGGTTTGGAGTTTTTCGTACAGCGCCTTCTCTTCGTCACTGACCTGCTTGGGCGTGTCGATGAGAATTTTGACCAGTTGGTCGGTGCGTTTACCTTTGGGCTTTACCCAGCCTTTGCCCTTGAGTCGTAGGGACTGGCCCGAGCGAATCCCCGCTGGAATATTGACCGTGACGCTGCCGTCGGGAGTCGGCACGTCGACCTTAGCGCCAAGCACCGCCTCGTCAGGGGAGATGGGCACTTCACAGGTGAGGTTGTCCCCGTCAAACTGGAAAAAAGGGTGGGGCTGCAATGTCACCACTAGGTACACATCGCCGCGCTGTTTGCTGTAAGGGTTCATCTGGCCTTTTCCGCGCAGACGAATTTTACTGCCGGGCTTGGCCCCGGGGGGGATGCGGACTTCGACCACATCACCGCCGATGCGCAGCTTTTTCTGGGTGCCTTTAAAGGCCTCCGAGAGGGTGAGAGAAATATTGGCTTCTTGGTCAAAGTTGGCGCTGCTGGTACGGCCTGCCGTGCGCGGATCAAAGCCGGGACTGGCGCCGCCATAGCCACCAAACCCACCACCGTAGGGATTGCCCGTGGGACGGTAGTTTCGGCCCCCGCCGGGGGCACCGCCAAAGCCTGTGCCAAACCGGCCTAGCAGTTCGTTAATGAACTCGTCAAAGCTGCCGTAGTCGCTAAAGTCAAAGCCACCGTAGTCGGCCCCGCCAGGGGTGGGCCCACCCCCGCGACCGGCCTGTTGCCAGTAACGACCAAACTGGTCATACTTCTTGCGCTTATCCGGATCAGACAGCACTTCGTTGGCTTCGTTCACCTCTTTGAACTTCGCCTCTGCCTTGGTATCTCCGGGATTCACGTCAGGGTGGTACTTGCGAGCCAGCTTGCGAAAGGCCCGTTTGATGTCGTCAGCGCTCGCGGTCTTACTGACTCCCAGAATGTCGTAATAGTCTTTGAAGTCAGTTGCGGCCATACCTCGCCCTCTTTCGCGTCGTCGTACTGCTATTGCTGATAGGGTAGCAAACACCTGTATTGAATAAGGTTCGGTTCTCTACCACCGGAACCCGAAATTTTCGCCCCGCAGGCTTAAGGGTTGACTGCCCCTTCCTGTCGCGTCAAGACTCGAAAATCGGGTATAACTGGCGCATCGTGTCTCGCGAATAGCACTAGACCTACAGTCCTTGACAGTCAAAGCCCTCGCCCTATCTCACTATTCGCTATCGCGCTGCCCCACCGACCCTAAACTTTAGCGTTGACACTGCACTATCCTGTTGGGGATGAAACAGATGGCGTGGGAGCGTCCTTGTTTAGCGTCCTTGCCTATATCGTTCCCGCTCAATGGTGAAACTGACATGGATGCCACCCCCTCGAATTGCCCGCTGATACAGCAGCTTCAGTCCCTCACAGAGGGACTACTGTGGCCTAGCGAGGCAGATTATCCTATTGACGTGATTCACTGGCTGGGCGCGGATGCACCACTGACTGTTCCAGAGGTTTTGACCCAGGGCAACCACGCTGCCGATGCTCGGGTAGAAACGATTCCTTTATCAGAGCTGTTTCGTAACGTGGTGCGCCTGCAGGATTGGTTTGGTGAGGCAGAAGTCGCCCAAGCGCAGCAATTTCAGCAGGTGCTGCAACTGCTCGGTGCGTTATCCCACCCTCAGGGTTACCGTGTCGGTGAGGTCGAAGTTACCGTCTACGGATTGGGACAGCTCCCGGATGGGGCTGTACTGGGGATACGAACACAGGTGGTCGAAACCTGATGTTAAGTGCGTCTTAGAAATTCGATATAGTGGGCCGTTTCGTCGGCAACGTCTTGGCCGCACAGGGCTTCGACTACGGAAAAGGCCATGTCGATGCCTGCGGAGACGCCTGCGGAGGTAACGATACCGTCCATCACGACCCGCTGATCCGGCTGAACAGTGATTGAGGGGTCGAGTTGGCCCAAGGTCTCTAATGCCCCCCAATGGGTCGTAGCCTTTCTATCCTTTAGAAAGCCTAGCTTGGCTAGCAGCAGCGCTCCGGTACAGACAGCGGTCACCTGTTCAGCCTGCTGTCCCACCGCCTGAATCCAGTTCAGCGTTTCCGAGTCTTGCAGCAGGGGGCGTGTGCCAAAGCCGCCGGGAACCACCAGAATGTCTATCTTGGGCGCAGTCGTGAAGTCATAGGAGGGGATGACCCGCAGCCCGCCTACTGCGGTTAGTGCCGTTGCTTGCTTGGCGACGGTAAACACCTCAAAGGGGGCGCTTTGATCGTCGCGGCGAGAGGCGACACCCCCATCTAGACGGGTACGAGAAAACACTTCAAAGGGACCGGCAAAATCCAGCACTTCTACGTCTGGAAAAATCAGAATGCCAACGGTACGTCGCTGTAAGGCCATGGGGATTAAGGGCAAGCTGCGCATAAACTGTATCGCGCAGATGCCGCAGGCCGATATCGACGCGGCTTGTGTTAAGTATTCACGCGGCCTATGGGGCATTCGCCAAATGGGTTTACCAATTCTTCGATGGCTATAGGCTTGATGTTGTCTGTCGAGGATGTATAGCCGTCGCCACAAAGGCCCTTGATTGGGGTTTGTGCACGACGGCGGGCCACTTGGCTTCAGTACTGGGCACTTGAGCGCCAGGATTGTCCTCAGCACTTGGCCCAACACGGTGCGCTGGGTTAACCCTGGAAGAAAATACACCTATTGGGCCATTTTCTTAGAAGCAAAGTGGCGAGCGCTATAAGTACCCTAGCGCCTGGCCTCAATGACCGCCTGAATCTCCTCGGGGACATCAGAGAGCAGATCGTATCCGGTGGCCAGCTCAATGCGGTCAATACTGGTTAGGTAAGTTTGCCACTGGTCGTCGATGCGCCGACTGTTCGGCATGTCTACAGCGATAATTTCGGTCTGAGGGGTCACGTTGGCGGCTGTGGGGTTAGGCGTGTCAAAAATCAGCATGACTTTCCAGGTGCGACTGGGGACCGTAATTTTGCCGTCGGCCAGGCTGTCGCGTTGCCCGTAGATGCCGCCCAGAACGTAGAGGGACTTGCCCTGCTGGTAGATCAGATCGCGACCGTAGTTTTCGAACTCACGCCAGGGGCCTCGATTGTTGGCGGCCGTTTGCGGAAAAATATTGGTCATCAAAAAGGTTTCGGAGTTTACCCCTGGGTTGGCTGTTCGATCGCCGGAGGGGACCATGTGGCCGCGATCGTAGCCGCTGTAGTCGCGGGGGGTAACCTGGTAGACCCCTTTGGGCAGGGTGCCATCGGGTCGAAAGTCATCCTGTCGTCCGGTCCGCCCTAGCCAGTCGAAATTAACGTGCCAGCCCGCCCAAAGGAGCCTGCCCTGCTCGGCACTGTAGGCCAAGGCGTATTCGTCTTTTTCGATCAGGAAGTTGTTGGCGTTGTCGGGGTCGGCATTACTAGGGTTGCCAAAGGCTAGATGCGGGCTGTTGGAAAAGTAAGTGGCCGGGGCCAGGGGCGGGGCCGTGGCGGGCAATCGCTCACAGGCGGTGCCGTTGCCGTCACCGTCGAGACCGTATTGATCGTCCCAAAAACTGTCGAGCACGTGCTGGGCATCACCCTGGGTGCGAAAGTCGCCACAGGTGCAAACGTTGTCTACGCAGGGGGGTAAATCGGCGTTGGGGTCAGCGTCACCCGTGAGGGCCGCCACCATATCGCAGGCGGGGAGGAAGAGAGCCGATAGGGCAACAGCGTATCGGGTCAGCATACGCTGAGGGTGTCCTGATAGTTTGCTCTGTTTTATCTCTTGCGCCATGTCCCTGATTCACTGTTTTCCGGTCTACTGCTGCCTGAGCCATGCTTTGTTAACGCGGCTCAAGTCCTGTAACTCAGTATGCCCGAACCAGTACAAGTGTATACAGACTTAACGTTGTCTGAAGCTCCGTCGGCAAAGGGACGTGGGCAGTATACTAATCACTTGTGAGCTGTTGCCAGATACCTTACGGTAAGAGCAGAACACGGCAGTCCTAGATGGACCTGACCACACACAACCTACCAATCGTTGTAGACACTATGCTCAACTCAGTTATTTCTGCACTGAACGCTTGTTTTCCCGCACCTCAGGTTCACGCCCACTGTGACGGGCCTTGCGGTGTGTATGACCCTTCTGCGGCTCGCATCACCGCTGAGGCTGTGCTGTCCATGACGAAGAAGATCAATGCGCTAGAGAAGCCTGCCGGTGGCGATGCAGCTGCTTCAATTGCTTATGAGAACACCCTGTCTCGCTACATTGCCATTAAAGAAGAGCAGGCTCAAAAGACCAAAGATGACCTGCTGATTCTGTGGACGGACTACTTCAAGCCCGTTCACCTCGAGCAGTACCCCGACCTACACGACACCTTCTGGAAAGCAGCTAAGCTTTGCTCTGCCTGCAAGGTTGAAGTGAGTGAACAGCATGCGACTGAGCTGATGGATGCCGTTAAGAAGATCCACGAGATGTTCTGGGCCACCAAGGGCAAGAGTGTTGCTTGGTACACTGCCAGCTAGGCCTATCGCGCTAACGAACAGTTAAAAAAGGCAAGGGGTTCTGGCAGACCAGAACCCCTTGCCTTTTTTGTTGGGTTGCTTGACTGAATTATTCTTTGAACGTGCACTCTACGGTGATGGTCAAGTTGCTTTCTGCAGTTCCTTTGGTGACATAGGGGACACCCGCTTCACCGCCGATTTGGATGCCAAACTGCAGCGTTACTTTCTCGACATTCGCAGAGGCCATTTCTTTGAAGGCGCGCAGTGTGTGGCTGGTGTAAGTTCGAATGGTGCCCTCTATGGCCTGGAAGCTTTGGGTGATGGCTGCCGTCCCGGCGGTGGCTAAGGCTGTTGCGCCGGTCCCGATGCCCTTTTGTCCGCCGCGTCGTCGTTCTGCGGGTGCTGCGGCAGAACCATTCGTAGAAGGGGGTGCAACGGTTTCTACGTTGTTCGCTTCGATGTAGATTTTAACGCCGTCTTCCAGCTCGATGGGCACAATCTTAGACATGAATTCTATTTCCTTCGGTAGATGCCGCCTCAGTGTTCCCAACGGTGTCTAAGAAACAGCAGGCCTCTGGTAATCTCCGGGAAAAGGGCGGAAGAGGAGCATCAACGGGACCCGAAGGGTGGTTGATATCCCGGATACGCGGCCCTTTAACGCCCCCGCCAACGGTAGCTGAGCCCTAGTGCGACCAGTAGCAGTATCCCCGCCACTAGGGTGGTGATCCAAATACTGCTGGTTTGAGCATGACGGACTGCGATCGCACCGTAGGCCCACAGAAATACCCCCAAAAATGCCAGATCGCGATAGGTCCAGATCGCAGTCCCGCCGATCACCGCACTGGCCATCACCATGACCATCGTCCAACCCACATTGCCGAGCCCCCAGCCACCCCAGCCCGAGGCATACAGCGCCGAGGCAACATTAATGACTGTGGCCACCGAAATCCAAGCTAAATAGAGGCTGAGGGGGGTGCGGGCATAGCGGCGGTAGGCTCGATCGGCTTTAGGACGCTGCCATAACGACTGGTAGGCCAAAATCAACGGGATCAAGATGCCCAGCATGGCTACTACTGACAGCCAGAACTGCTGAAGGGTGAAGAGCAGGATCCACAGCATTTGTACTAAGCAGGCCACAATCAGCCAGCCGTTGGCCTGTCGAATGCTGGGAGATCGACGCTGAGCGGGCTTAGCCTGATAAAAGCCGTAGGCGATCAGGGCGAGGTAAATCAGTCCCCAAATGGCAAAGGCATAACTGGCCGGGGTAATCAGTACACCGCCCAGGACCGTATTGGAAATTTCACCGACGTTAAGACCGCCTGGGGGGAAAAAGTTAGATAGCGTGTTGACGATAAAGGTGCCGACAATGGCCACCCAGGTGGCAATGGCCAAGCGCAAACCGACCCGGCGTGGCAGGGAGGAGGACATAGCTGTGACGTTTGAGCAGAGAAGGGATGCGCACCCTTGATAATGCGTACCTTTCATTCTGCCGTGTCAGGTGCAAATTCCCCAGCCCTTGTCAGGATGATGTCTCATGAGCATGAGTCAGGCTTATCGGCCGGTAGGATGTGCCAGGGCCGAATGTCAGAGCGATGGCCGCCACTATTCGCGCTCGGTGCGAATCCAGCTGACCTGGGGACTGGTGACAAATTTGAAATATAGCGGCACCTTCCACAGCAGGTAAAGGGGCACGGCCAACAGCTGCATCAGTGAAATGTCACGGGCAAAGCCGCCCCAGGCAATCAGGACGGCCATCGTAAACAGACCGCCTGCTGTAATGCTGATGAGGGCAGGCCCCCAGAGGCCGCTGATCAGGGCGAACAGCATCGTCAATCCCGCCGTCGCCGTCCAAAGCATCGCCAGAAGAGCTAGAGGGGGTACTGACAAATCGAGGGCCAGGGCAATTAGCCCCAAGCGTCGCCGTCGCAGCCCGGACCACAATAAATGGGGCACCAGCCCCAGCGTGCGCAGGTGCCCATGTTCCCAGCGGGTGCGTTGGGTGGTTTCGGCCTGGGCGCTGTGGGGCTGTTGGCCAAGGACGCGAGCCTCCGGGCACAACAGTGGTGGATACCCTGCCAGGGTAAGGTCTAGCCCCAGCTGCATGTCCTCAACAAGGTTGCCGCTGGCAAGGGGAACGGACTGGAGCGCAGCCCAGGGAAAGGCCATGCCAGTGCCGGTTAAGAGGCAGGGTTGCCCCAGGCGCTGCAGGCCGAGGGGCCGCACCCAGTTTTTTACCCGAATGGCCAAGAACGAGACCAGTTGGCGCGAGCTGGG
>JBCBOC010000268.1:0-5826 GCA_039821475.1 Cyanobacteria bacterium J06632_22
CTAAGCGCTTGGCCCAACACGGTGCGCTCGGTTAACCCTGGAAGAAAATTTGAATTCCCTGATATGGGAGCCCCTCGGCGCAGACGAAGGGGGGGAGCCCCCCTTCGTCTGCGCTAGGAACAATCTAGTTAGCTAATCCGGCCCACTCGTCCGGCAACACATTAGCAACAATATCAAAGCCCCCACTACCATCAGGGGTGAGCACATAGGCCAACCCTTGAGGGTCAGGATAAATGCCCGTGGCCGCTTCAAAAATGTCGTCATGCCCAACAATCACCGTATTTTCGCCGTCTGCAGGGACTGCCGTCAGCAGAGGCCCCACATTAGCTCGCATCTCCTCAACCTGAGCTTCGGTGTAGTCTTCAAAGGGCAAGAAGTTAAGGCGCGAGTCTTTTTCATAGCGGCCAAAGGCTAATTCAGCCGTCTGCCAGGCACGGCAGTATTCACTGGTGATAATATCGCCCACAGGAATGCTATTCGCCTCAAAGGCCGCACCAATTTCTTCTGACTGGGCCATACCCACATCGTTGAGCTTGCGCTGGGTCTCACAATCATCCAACCTCATGTTCGGGTCCGCCTGGTCAGCATAGTCCCGCTCCGTTTGAGCATGGCGGAAGTAAATCACATGGCCACCCTCTTGCAGTGCGGCAAGAAGCTCTGAACCACTCACCTTATCTTCAAAGTTTGCATTGGCGGCCTCACCTTCGCTATAGCCTTCACCGCCTTCACCGCCTTCGCCGCCTTCACCGCCTTCGCCACCTTCACCGCCTTCGCCGCCTTCACCGCCTTCAGAAAGAATCTCTTCTGCCTCTGCATTTACATCAGACGCAGCCTCGTCAGCGGGTGGGTTGCAAGCTGTTGCGACTGTTGTGGCCATGCCTAGCGCCAGAAAGAGCTCCGCTGCCTTAAGTCGTTTCACCATAATAATTAGAAATCCTTATGTTTCAGTTTCCACTCGCTAAATTCTATTACTACTGACATAAATTATCAACAGCACATAAATTTAATCTAGGAACGAGTACCATCAAAAGTCTTGATAGATAATAGATAGATGTCCACTGACTATAGTGCAAAACCTACGGTAATTTTTGCTTTGCCAAGAATAATTTGGACCATAATCTCGGGAATTACATCCCAAAAACGTTGTCGAACGCGACCAAAAATAACTTCAAAGTCTGTAAATATTTCAGCGTTCAGCACCCCTTAGCTGGCTTCGACATCAAGGCCTTTTGAAACACGCCACAACTCAGCTAATGGAAAATGCTTCCTAAATAAATCTTCCTAAATAAATTTTATAATTAAATTTAGTAGGGCATCGATCCCGACTGACAACAACCGACCCCAACCCATTACGGGACATGTGACAGGTATAGCTCTGGTCACCGTGCTTGAGCTATCGAGGAAGGAGATTCCCTTGAGCACAAAACGTTCCGTGACTAGCAATCCAAGCCCAACCCTTTCACGAATTTCTGTAGCGCAGTAGCGTATAACGAAAGCTTGCTAAGCCGAAGCCGACAATCTAGGGAAGGCACTTTGATTCAACGTCGAATAGAATACTACCTTTTCTGTCCTCGACCATTTCAGATAGCCTTCCGCTTCTAACTGCCTGAGGGTGCGAGTAACTGTGACCCGCGTCGTTGCAATCGCATCAGCTAATTCCTGATGGGTCAGCCGAAATGGCAAGCAGGCCCCTTCCGGCGTAGACTGCCCAAACTGGTCCATCAGCCAGCAAAAAAACCGCAACAGCCGCTCTTCGACTTGGCGACAGTGCAAAATTTTGACGAATGCAGCGGTTTGACGCGTTTGGGCGACAAATATATCCTCTGGAATGGGGGTCAAATGACTCAGTCGTTCGGCAACCACCGGCGTTAGAGCCTGAATTTCGTAAGGGTCAGCCGCCACTAACGCACCGCCCACTAAACTCCCTGCCCCCCAAAATCCGAGGGGAATGACATCGCCGCTATCGTTCCAAGTGACCACTCGGACAATGCCACATTCTAATCGCCATAGCGATGCCGTCGGGAGTTGCTCGCGCCGCTTAAACCGCTGCAAGTAATGGCGCTCGGGTCGCGTCACTGGCGACGCTGACTTCAGAAAATAGCTCATTTATTTTTTGGTGTGGATAGAACAGTAGCAGGCGCAACGGCACGTTCTGACAACTGCCGCCAATAGTGCTGAATCGCTTGGGCGACGGCCTTGGGCTGTTCAAAGTGAAAAAAGTGACGGCCAGAAGAACACTGCCACAGCGCATCGCTGGACTTGAGGTAAGGCTGCCAGCACTCATGCATCGGACGATTCAAAATGTCATCTTGACCGCCATAACACACTAACAGCGGCGGTTCTATACCTGCCGGATCAAAGGTGTTGTGGGAGGCTAAGGAGTGAAGCGCTAGCCCGGTGTCTAAATCTTGTTTAAGCAACTCAACCAAAACTCTTGTTAGATCATAGCTGCGGGGGCCAAACAACAGTCTTGCCATTTGTGCGACAACAATATCGCGACTACAGGGCAACAGCTGCCGTAGCGCGTAATATTGGGCATGCCAATTAACCGCTGGGGTAGCATTCACCGACAGCAAGGTTAACGATTTCACCCGCTGGGGAAACCGCTGGACGTAGGCCAGACCCACCACACCGCTGAGCCCGTGCCCCAACAAATGTACCGGGCGATCATAGGCTTTCAAGTAGTCCTGCAGCAGGCTGACAGGCGTTTCTAGGCAGCAGGGCTCGTCAGCGGTCTGGCGGTATTCCCAACGCAAAATGGGTCGCCGACGGTTAAGTTCACACAGCAGCCGCTGATCAAACTTTTTCAAAGCCGGGCTAACCGTTAACCACAGCGCTGGCGAAAAGGCATCTCGAGATGAGGACATAGTAAACACAAAAGACAGGGCAAATTCAGTAACTGTCGTTAAAGAACCAATCGAAAACCCATCACAGTGGGCTGATGTTTCACTTCCTCCAGGGCTTTGACTGCCCTGCCAAGCAATTGAGCCGCCTCAACTTCAGTATGATTTGGTGACGTCAACAGGATTCGGTGAACAGAAAAGAGAAAAAGCTGACAGCCAACGAGATGACGTTGGGAGCGTCCACAGCTGCCAGCAAAGGGTTAGATCTCCCAAGACGGAAAATAATGTAGGTATTAACGGAGAATCAACTATTAACACTCGACACCGGCACCTCGCCAAGCCTGGAATGGCATAGCGAACGCCATCACATTCGAGACTTGCTAACCGGTGCTGAAGATACGGCGTATTTAGGACAGCGCTGATTGAGACGAGGCCCATGGAGATAACACCTACCCAGACAGAACTTATTGAGATAAATATTCAATAAGAGCTTTTTGTCAGTATAGGACGAATTGACGAGATTAGGAATAATTCCCAATAAAACCTTTAATAAATTATCCAGAGGGATGGCGCCCCTGGCGCAGCACTACCCTATAACCCGGTCTAGGCACATCCGCGTCCAGCTTGCCTACCATAGATTTTTCTAAGACCAAAGCCTTTGCGTCTAGGCTTGTTCCAGGGTTACCCCACCGTCTCGGGCAACTCTAGACGGAGTGCGCCAAATCCTTTGGCAGCTCAGTTTTACCGTTAACGATTACAGTTCTGGCAGATGCCATATAGAGTGAGCTGGCAGTCCAGGACGTGGTACCCCGATGACTGGGCCTGCCGCGCCCCTAACTGATCAATCGAGTCTGCCGAAAACTCAATGGTTTGGCCGCACTGCACACAGACCAAATGATGATGATGCTCCTGCGTATCACGGTTGAGTTCGTAATATTTGTGCCCTTCAGCCAGCTCCAGTTCCCTAAGCAGGCCCATATAGACCATCAGGTGTAGCGTTCGGTAAACCGTTGACAGGCTGATCCGCTCACCCTGATCGCTCAGAATGAGATGCATTTGCTCTGCACTCAGGTGATCGCCTTGGGGTAGCGCCTGAAAAATGCCTAGGATCTTTTGCCGTTGAGTTGTCGCCCGGAGGCCACGGGCATTGAGTTCAGCCTTCAGCGCATCATCAGAATAAAACGGCATGCCCACCTAGTCGGGATGACTCCCATTAGTCATAGTAAGAATTATTCTTATTTGCTTCTGAATAGAAGTCAAGCGCAGCGCTGTCACAACGGCCAGGCGAGGTGGTCAACGGTTCGCGAGCCTCTTATCAGCAGAGTTCCATCGAGCCCCCAGACAGCACGGCCGTGTCCGCTCAAAATCGATATGCTGGGGATAACTGCGCTGGGGGCAATATGCTGAAACGGTTACAGGCTTTGATGGTAATAGCTGTACTGTCAGGGCTATTGCTCGGCTGTGGTACTGCTGTAGCCAGCAATTTCATTTCAGCAACGGACCTAGCCGCACAGATCGAGGCAGGCACCGCGCCGCTGATTGTCGATGTGCGCAGCGCTGAGGAATACGCCGAGGGACATATCCCCGGCGCTATCAATATTCCATTCCGTGAGATTGACCAACATTTAGACACGTTGCGATCGCACCCCCAACTGGTGGTCTACTGCGAACGCGGCATCCGCGCCAACATTGCCGAGTCGACATTATCCGACGCAGGACTTACCGTCGTACTTCACCTCGACGGCGATATGAATGGCTGGCGAGCTAAAGCGCTACCGATTCAGGTTCCCGACTGAGCTAGCGGTCGGCAATTGACAAACCACTAGGCCTCAACGCGACAGCGTCCGTTATCGCACTGTGCCCGCTCAGCCAAAATTTGTTGCATGCTGGGGCGGCCCGTCATTCGCAGGCGCTGGTCAGCCCAGAGGTCGTACAGTTTATCGGCCAGCCAACCCAGCATCGGGAGCTTAGTAACGGCATAAACCCAGCCCATGTCTAAAATCTCGTAGACCCGGCGAAAAACTTCGACATTTTGGATAACGCGACCATCCGGCAAAATGGCATGAATACGGCCCATTGCCGTCTCAAAATCGATGCCTGCATTGTCCGCCGGGTCGTAATTGGCGTCGGCAATGTCCACAAAGGCCACACGCCCGCGCCCGTTATCTCGTCGCTGCAGAAAGTTCACCTCCCGCAGGCATAGCGGGCATTCACCGTCGTAGAGAAGCTTTATTTTCCAGGTGGGTTCAGTCATGGGAGGATCGATTCGGTGAATTGTCAGCGGCCAAGTTTACATAACTTTATTTTACCGTCTTCACCGGAACGCTGCCGTCGGGGTAGCACCACAACCGCCAGAGACAACGCATCCTGCCACGGCGCGGCTGCATCAGAGGCCTATGCCGACAAATAGTTGGGCTCATGGAGCAGGTTGGGGGCCGGTTCCGCCTGCTCATAGAGGTATTGCAGATTCAGGTGTGTCGCAATTGTGTGCAGCAACTGCTCACGCTGCAAGGGTTTATGAATACAAGCATCACAGCCCGCAGCTCGAATTGCCCGCTGTTGTTCTTTAAAGGTACTGGCCGTTAGGGCAATAACCGGCGGTGAGGATACACCGTGTGCCTCGGCTAGGTGCTTGATTTGGGCTGTTGCCTGGTAGCCATCCAACACCGGCATCTGCATGTCCATTAAAACCAGGTCAGGCTGCCAGGTTTGCCAAAGCTGAATGGCTTCTTCACCATTGCAGGCCTCCTTAAGCTCAAAACCGACGCTGCCCAAAATCTTCTTGAGTAGGAGCCGGTTAGTGGGAGCGTCTTCTACCACCAATAGGCGACAGGGGCGATAGTGATCTGCCAAGCGCACCACCCGGTAACAGTCGTGCTGAGCCTGGGGGGTAATGGCACAGACGGCCGTAATCGGCAGCCGCACCGTGAACCGCGTACCCACACCCAAGCGACTGTTCACTGAAATCTCGCCGTTCATGTGC
>JBCBOC010000259.1:0-5914 GCA_039821475.1 Cyanobacteria bacterium J06632_22
ACCAGACCATGCCCAGGGCTCCGGTTAAAATCAATGCGCCGGACAGTGCTGTATAGAGCAGAAACTTAGTGGCGGCATAGCCGCGCTTTTCCCCGCCCCAGATGGAGATGAGCAGGTACAGCGGCACTAACTCCACCTCGTAGAACAGGAAGAAGAGCAAAAAGTTGGTTGCTAGAAACGCGCCAGCAACGGCCCCACTGACCATCAGCATCAGCGCGTAGAACAGCTTGGGGCGCTCAATATCGGCCTTGGTGGAGTAAATAGCAATCCAGCCCAGTAACGCATTTAGCCCCACCATTAGCAGACCCAAGCCGTCTAAACCCAGACTGTAGTCCAGCCCCAATACCGGTAACCAAGGTAGGTTTTCGGTCACCTGAAAGCCCATGTCGGTCAGGTCGAACTGGGCAAATAGCCAGCCAGCCCACAGCGTCGCTAACCCTGATACGACCAGGGCGCCTAAACGGGCCTGTTTTGCAGGTAGGGCAAACAACAGCAGCCCGCCTACTACCGGTAACCAAATCAATCCGCTCAGCATTTTCAGCTCCCTCTGCGTATCTGCCTAACGTTACCCTGACGACAAACTGGACTACGACACACTGAACCCGACCAGCCTACCCACCGACATCAGTGGGGTTGGCAGCGCTACCCAGCTCATTAGAATGCCAAGCATCACCACAAATAGGGTGATCGTCAGTACATAGAATTGAGACCGTCCGGTGTTGTTGTACTTGAGGGTTTCTCCGCCTACAACGGAAGCTAACCCGACGAAATTTACCAGACCATCAATGACATAGCGGTCTAGCCAATCGCTCACCTTTGACAGGGTGGCAACGATCATCACCACCGTGTACTTGTAAATTTGGGCGGTGTAAAAGTCGTAGGCCAGCAGATCTACCAGCCACTCCGGTAGCAACCCTCCGGGCTTTTCAATGGAGCGCAGACCGTAGACCAGCAGGCCCACAGCACAGCCAATGACGCTGGACCACAGTAGTAACAGACCGGTGTCGCTCACGATACCGATGGGCAGCAGCGCCAAGGCGTTGAGCATAATCGGAGTGTGTAACGCCAAGGCGGCAAAGACAGTCATGGGCAGCACCACCAGCCAAATCGGCTCCGGTGCACGGGCACTCATCTCCTGTACGGGGCCTAGGAACATCAGGCCAAACATACGCATGAGGGCAAAGCCCATCACCAGATTGGTAAATAAGACTGCGACCACCAACCCAATATCCCCAGCTTGCCATAGGCCGTCTAACAGGGTGCGCAGGGCCCAAAAACTGCCCAGCGGTGGCAATGCGATTAAACTAAACGTGCCGATTAGAAAACAGATACCGGTGACAGGGCGACGGGACCAAAGACCCCCCACCTGGGTCAAGTCTTGGGTGACGCAGGTCAGAATAACGGAACCGGAACTGGCCACTAGCGTTGCCATGGCCACCGCAAAGGTCAGCAGTAAGAAGAACGCTGCACCTACCTGCTGGGCGCCTACGGCGATAAATACGATACCCAGGAATGAGCTAGCCAGATAAGACAAGACCCGTTTCATATCTACTTGGGCGGCCGCAATCAGGGCAGCTCCAACGGCTGTTGCCGATCCGGCGATGATGGCCAGACTCTTGGAGACGTCCGACAGAGCCACCACTGGCGTGAGTCGAATCAATACCCACGCGCCGACAGAGATGACCACTGAGTTTCTCAGAATCGTGCTGGGAAGCGGTCCTTCCATGGCTTCGTCCAGCCAAAGCTGCAGTGGAAACTGGGCGCACTTCCCCATCGGCCCAGCCACTAGGGCAATACCCAATAACGTTGCTGTGATCGGTGAAATATCGGCGGTTTGAGCCCAAACTCCTAGTTCGTCGTAGTTCCAGGTACCGGCCAAGGGATAGAGCGCAATCACCGCCATGAGTAGCACAAGGTCTCCGACCCGCTTGGTCAGGAACGCATCGCGCGCCCCCGTGACCACCAAGGACTGGTTAAACCAAAAACCCACCAGTAGGTAGGTCCCCAGCGTCAAAACCTCGAGCAGCATGTAGCTGAAGAAGAGGGAGTCATTGAATACCAGTAGGGTCATGCCCCCTTCAAACAGGGCTAACAGACCGTAGAACCGTGCCCAGCCCCAATCCATTTCCATGTAGCCGATGGAGTAGATCTGAACCAGCATGTTCAGACCCATAATCACCGTTGCGGCCCCAACGGACAGACTCGACAGGGTAAATGGGATGGAGACCGTCAAGCTGGCCACCTGGAACCAAGTAAAGTCCCAATGTAGGGGCGGCTGCCCCCAAATGGCCTGCAGTGCCAGCACGCTGTGTAAAAAAGCCACAAACGTAGCGAGAAGGTTAGCGTAGCCTGCGGGACGGGGTCCTGTCTTTTTGATAAAAGCGGGGGACCACGGCACGCTCAATAGTGCACCAAACAACGGAGACAGCGGTATTAGCCAGCCACTATCCAGCCAGACGTTGCCCATATGTACTCCTGACGGACCCAGCTCACGGCTGCATACTCATTTATGCAGGGCTATCTAGATCCAGATAATCATTGCAAAAAATCTATCCTTAGAAACAGTTTAATGGTCTGCCTGGCAAAAAGCCAGTCAGCCAATAGACTATTTTTTATGCACTAAGTAAGGATAGTTTATCGATTAACAGGGCGTTACAGGACGACTTCGGCGATTGCATCCACATTGAGGTTGAGGGGTGAGACGGTACCGGCCTCGGGGGTACCTGCGCGATCGCACCGTCGGGCAAAGGGGCAGCGATCGCATTTGCCCGATGATTCATCCACCTGGGAAAAGTCAGCGCCTTGGGCAATGAGTGCGGACAGTTTTGCGGTGAGACGGTGTAAATCATCCCGGGTTTGGTCGTGCTGTGCCTGGGAATAGCTGAAGCGATAGGACTCGGGTTGGGGCTGTTGGGTGTCAGGATGTTTGCTGCGGACGAACCAGTAGGTCATTGAGAGCTGTTGCGGGGAGAGCCCACTGGTTTCTGCCAACACGAATAAATACAGCCGGGTTTGCCAGTCGTTTTCGATCCATTCCCGTTTAGGCGTCTGTTGATAGGTTTTCCAATCCACGATTTCGGCTTGGTTAGGGCCGATGCGTAGCAGGTCATAGATAACGACTAACAGATAGCCGTTAAAGGCCCGATTGCGTTGTGTCTCGCTTTGGTGTTGCCAGTCTGCGGGTGGTGCTTTGAATAACTCAGGCGCGGTTTTGCGAAGCTGAGTTAGACAGGCTGTCATTTCTGTATCGACCGGTTCCATCACGGTGATGGGCAGGGCCAGGGCCTGCTGCTGCATCAGCAAGTGAAACTGATTGCCCCAGGTGGCACTGGCCTGTAGATCGGGGTCGGGGGGTGGGCTAAAGCTGTTGATGAAAATGTGCTGGAATTTGCGGGGACAGGTTGCTAGGAGGGTGAGGTGGGTTTGGGTGAGGGAGGGAGTTGGCATACTGTGATGCTGATTTGGCAGCTGATGGTTGGGATCTTAGGCGAATAGCGGAGATTTTGGGTGGGGCTTTCAGAAAAATGCTGGTGATTCCAATATTTACAACTCAGCGAGATAACCCTGCTGGCGTCGGGTGGATAACCTCTCGTTTCCAGTAGAAGAACTCGACGCGCCCCCCGGTGCACCACCGCCCACTTCTCCTCAACCCCAATCACCCAAAAATCAATCCGAAAATCAACAACTCAGACAAATCTCAGCAACGCCCTGTTTAATCAAAACAGATATCTCATCCTTAACCATGCCGCTAGATAACATCCTCACCATCATTCCAGCCCTCAACGAGGAAGCCACTATCGGCACCGTCATTCAGGACCTTCAAGATCAAGGCCTCTCTCACATTCGCGTTATCGATAACGGCAGCCAAGACAACACTGCCGCTATCGCCACTGCTGCTGGCGCCCAAGTCCTTCACGAACCCACCCGCGGCTACGGTCAGGCCTGCTGGTCAGGCCTGCAAAATCTCCCCGATACTATCGACTGGATCCTCTTCTGCGACGCTGACGGCAGCGATGACCTGAGCCAACTGCTTGAATTTTTATCGAAAAGAGAAAACTATGACCTAATTTTAGGCAATCGTCGGGGCACTGTCATGGGTCGCCAACAGCTCACCCCGGTCCAGCGCTTCGGTAACTGGCTTTCTGGCACTCTAATCTATCTGGGCTGGGGGCAACGGTTTGAGGACTTGGGTCCCCTGCGCCTGATTCGTAAAGCCGCATTAGACAGGTTGCAGATGTGCGATCGCAACTTCGGCTGGACGGTCGAAATGCAGGTCCGTGCCATAGAATGCCACCTCCGTACCCTCGAAATTCCGGTCAACTACCGTCCTCGCCAAGGGGGACAATCTAAAATCTCAGGTACGGTCTCGGGCAGCTTTAAAGCTGGCACCATCATTCTGACGACCCTAGCCAAATACTATGGACGCAATTTGCTGCCTGCGGCTCCGCGCTCCCAGGCTTCCTCGGGCGGGCTTCAGCAAGCTTTGTTATTTTGCAGTGCGCTGTTGCTGGTGCTGGGCAGCGTTTATGCGGTTCCCCATGGTGACTTTGGTCAAAATCCCGCTACCGTGCCGCAATTTTGGCGAGGCATGGCCATTATGGGCGCTGGCTTTGCCCTCTCTTGGATGCTCCGCGGTATCACTCGCTGGTGGTTTTGGGGCGTTGCGATCGCAACCCGCCTGATCCTCCTGGCGATGGCACCCGGTGACGATATCTGGCGTTACCTCTGGGAGGGGTATCTACAAACCCAAAGTATTAGTCCCTATGCGTTTCCACCCAACGCCGAGATACTAGAACCCTTGCGCACCAACTGGTGGCCGCTGATTAACCATCCTGACGTTTCTGCTATCTATCCCCCCATTACCCAGCATGGCTTCCGTCTCTTAGCCAGCGTTGGGCTATGGATGCCCCTGTTCAAGGCTGCTTTTGCGGCAGCTGACCTGGCGATTTGCGGCTTACTCAGCCAGCGCTTTGGCTACCAAGCGACCTTGCTCTATGCCTGGAATCCACAGGTGATCTACAGCTTTGCTGGTGGTGGACATTATGACAGCTGGTTTCTGCTGCCCCTCGTGGCAGCCTGGCTTTGGTTTGATCGCCGGCCCGCCAATACTATGGGCGAAGGGCTGGGCAGACCACACCCACCGCTGACTTACCTGGGCAGTGCCCTGCTGGTGGGCGTTAGCATCGCCGTAAAATATATGTCGCTGCCAGTGCTGGCCTTTTTAAGCTGGCACGCCCTGTGGCATCGACGGCAACAATGGCGACAAGGTCTGGGGGTGGCCGTCGCAACCTTCCTCACGGGGCTCCTGCCGATGCTGCTCAGCGCCTTGCCGTTTTGCAGTGCCACCGCTTGCCCCCTCATACCCACCAGTTCTGTCTTTGTCAAATATGGTCGCAGTGCCGAATTTATTCCCTACTGGGTTGCCAAAGTCTGGGCGCTGTCCCGCTGGGAGAACTGGCTGTTTGCCATTCCCCTAACCCTCGTCGTTATCTGGCTACTGCTCCGCGCCCGTCACTTCCAGCGCTTTGCAGAATGGTATTTAATTGGCCTGCTCTTCCTGTCCCCAATTGTCCACGGTTGGTACTTCACCTGGTTAGTCCCCTTCTCCGTCGCAAGCCGTAACTGGGGCATTCGACTGGTCAGCCTATCCGCGTTTGTTTACTTTGCCATGCCCTATCGCATCGCCTTGGGCGACTATAGCTGGATTCTCATGGACTCAGAGCGCTGGTGGCTATGGGGACCGTTTCTGTTGGGACTGTTATGGAGTAGCGGGCAGGCCACCTGGACCTTACGCCATACTGCCCGTGTTGCCCACAGCAGGCTATAGCCACCATGGGGACCTATCGGCGCGCTACTCCTGTGGCCCACATCACGTGAGCCAAGCTATTGGTCTGTGAATACTAAAAATCAGTGG
>JBCBOC010000803.1:0-1903 GCA_039821475.1 Cyanobacteria bacterium J06632_22
GCCACCTCTCAGACTGCGGATGACGACACCGACGATGCGGACCTTGTCCACAGCATGAGTCCCTTCAGCCGAGTTGCCCCCTCCGACCTAATTGAGGATGCGTCGGTGTCCGTTGGCAATCTAGACACGGTTAAGTAGGCTCACCATGTCGCGCCCCCTTCCTGCCTAGGCAGGGCAATCCCAACGCTTTGCCCCTAAACAGGGGCGAATTTACAGCGTCCTCAGGCTGCCTGCTGATTCGATCTTGAGTTTAATTTTTCCTATTCGCTTTGACGCCATGCAAACGATCGACCCGACCCAGACTCCAGCCCAGCCCACAGCGGCGCCGTCTGCCAACCCGACGGCAAAATCCTACGATATGGACGACTGGCGCAGTGGCTACCGCTCTCAGCCCCAGGAATTGACCTATTGGATCGACGACATCGACGGTGAAATCCCAGCGGACCTAACGGGAACGTATTTTCGCAACGGGCCAGGCCTCCTGGACATCCATGGCTACCCCGTGAAGCACCCCTTCGATGGGGATGGCATGATCAGTGCGATCGCATTTAAAGACGGCCAGGCCCACTATCGCAATCGATTTATTCGCACCGAGGGCTATGTTGCCGAGCAGCAGGCGAAAAAGCCGCTGTACCGTGGTGTGTTTGGCACCCAGAAGCCCGGCGGCCCATTGGCAAACGCCTTGGACCTCAAACTGAAGAACATTGCCAATACCAATATTCTCTATTGGGGCGGCAAACTATTGGCCCTCTGGGAGGCGGCTGAGCCCCATGCCTTGGACCCGCGGACACTGGATACCCTGGGTCTAGATTATTTGGATGGCCTACTTCAGGTGGGCGATGCGTTCTCGGCCCATCCTCGCATTGACCCCGCAGGCGAACGCACCGATGGGCAACCCTGCCTGGTCAATTTCGCCGTCAAAACAGGCCTGTCGAGCACCATCACGATCTACGAATTTGACCCTAAGGGTCGCCTCGTATTTCAACAAAAGCGCAGCATCCCTGGCTTTGCCTTTCTCCATGATTTCGCCATCACGCCCAACTACTGCATCTTCTTCCAGAACCCCGTCAGCTTCAATCCGCTACCGTTCTTAGCGGGCTTCAAGGGCGCCGCCGAGTGCATCACGCTTAACCCCAAACAAGCGACCCAGGCCCTCCTCATTCCCCGTGATGGGAAACGTCCGGTTCAAACCCTGGAGCTGCCGTCTTGCTTTGTCTTTCACCATGCCAATGCGTTTGAAGAAAACGGCAAAGTGATCGTAGATTCTGTTTGCTACAGCGACTTTCCGTCGCTGGACGGGGGCGAATATGCCGACGTAGATTTTGACACCGTACCTGCAGGCCAGCTCTGGCGCTTCACCCTCGACCCCACCCGCCAGCACGGTGACGCCCAGCAAAAGATTACCCGCTGCTGCGAGTTTCCCGTGTTGCATCCCGCCCATGTCGGTCGAGAGTATCGTTACCTTTACATCGGTGCAGCCCACGACAGCCACGGCAATGCCCCGTTACAGGCCCTGGTCAAGCACGATCTTACAACCGGCGAAGAGAACCTCTATAGCGTTGCCCCTCGCGGGTTTGCCGGAGAGCCTATCTTTGTACCCCATCCCCACGGGTCAGCCGAAGACGACGGCTGGGTCCTGTTACAGACCTATAATGCCGCTACTCGTAACTCCGAGGTACATATCCTGAACGCTCAAAATTTAGCCGTTCTGGCCATTTTGAAGCTCAAGCACCATATTCCTTATGGGTTACACGGTAGCTTCGTCAATCAATACTTCGAGACGGCCTAAGAGAATCTGCTTTCCCCATCGGCCAGTCAATGTCAGGGTTGTGTAAATCTACGGGTTCTCCCAGACTCCAGTAATCACTCGGAACACATCTCCACCGAATCCGTAGACACTGAA
>JBCBOC010000389.1:0-4669 GCA_039821475.1 Cyanobacteria bacterium J06632_22
AACGGTCGTAATCGCCGATACGCCATAGCCACCCCATCCGCATCCCCAACATTTCCTGGGAACAACACCACTGGCAGCTCCGGAAGCTGAGAATGATCTGCCTCCGTGCGCACCACCGATACCCCCGGAATAATCTGCCCCAACAGCCGTACCTTCGTCAGCCCCAACCCCACACTCAGCGTATCGTTTGAGGTAATCCCACCTTTGCTGATGAGGAAGCCAATATCCGCTGGCAGGTGATGCACCACATCCATCAATAGCTGAGACACCGCCGTCCCAAACGCCAAACGCTCCGCTGTCGTATCAAACGTCAGCTCCTCTCGACTGGTGTACACAACCGGCGTCAGGTTGTTCTCATAAATCTCTTTTACATCAGTAGAAATCTCTTTTTCTAACGTCTCCGCCTGGGATAAATCTGCCTTCAGCCGTGCCACATCCACCTCGACGCCCTGTACATCTTCCAGCTTCAGCAGCTCCGCCAACTGCTGCGTCGTCTTCTGTACGTGAGAACCCACGATGACGGCCCCGGGCTTCTGACCTCGTGCATACTTCGCCATCTCCACCTGTACAATTGGCTGCTGCGGCAACGCTGCTAGCGAGGTCAACAAACTTGCCGCACTACGAAAGAGAAACCGTTTCCCCTCTCCAGCAACAGACAACAGATCCTGTGCCAACTGATCTAAGTCAGACTGTTGCTGGGCATCCACTGCCACACATACGTTTCCTGACAATTCGCTGAGCTGCGCCTGGGTACCCTGCCGAATCGCCGACAGCATCAGCCGCTGCACTTGCTCTGCCGTAATCCGGCCTTTCGTCTTTTCCGCCACATAGTCCGGCAAATAGCTATAGCTATAGCCAAAGACAGAATCTTTCGCAAACTCCGTCTCATGCACGGGCGTGCGCACACCACCTGACTCAATATAGTGCGTGCTGTCCAACGTCACGCGCCCCGCCTCAAAGAAGGCAGGCACCATAAAGTGCGCGTCAAACGGCCCGAGTTCTTCGGCAATCACATCTGTCTCTACCGGGTAATGCCCCCGCAGTGTCGAGTCAGACCGGCTCACCACTAGAAAGTTCTCTGTCCCTGCTTCTGCAATCGCTAGCTTAAGATTCTGGCAAACCTCTCGCGTAATCTGCGTCGCCTCATCTGCCCCTAGCGCTCGGGTATTGGTCAGCACAAAGAAAATGGGTGAATCGTCAAGGAGCGCTTCTTTAAGCGTCGCTACATCCCACTTCAGTAGTAGCAGACAGCTATGGACCGTCTGAGAGCCAGTTGGGTCGTCGTCTAGAACAATGATTTGGGTGCGATCGCTCATAGCCACTTTCCACTACGCTTACGTCCCTATTATCCATCGTTGAGCTATTCCCCAACACTGATTAAAGTGCCTCATTTAGCTTACGCGCAGTGACAAACAGCATCGTAATATCGTTGAAATAGCCTTTCTCCGTCGAGGCCTGTGCAATCTCATCAAAATAAGTCTGTTTACAGCATTGCAATGTAGCCTCAGACCACGCCACGCCCCGTAGGCCAAACGCACTGTTCGCGTTTCCATGCCAGACCGCTTCGGCGTCAGTCAGATAAAACCCAAACTGCTCAGTTTCAACCGTCACATGCCCAAAACCCGCACTTTGGAGAAGACGCATACATTTCTTCCGGTTGCCCGCAAGCTCATTGGGATTGTTAATTTTCAACCCGTATCGCTGAACAACTTTTCTGAACATTGCTGACACGTTAGGAGATGTTTCCTTTAAACAAGAGAAAGTAACGGTTCCGCCCCGCTTTAAGCTCTGGTACCAGCGCTCCAAGATCACAGGAAAGTGGGTAAAGTATGCGATCTCACACGAACAGAACACCACGTCATATCGCGCAGACCCAAGTATATGCTCATCTGCATCCACTTGCTGAAACTGAATATTCTCTAAACTTAGCTGCTTGGCTTTCGCCTGGGCTTGGGTCAGCATGCCCTCAGCAAAGTCAGTGCCTAGAACCTTACCAGTGGGTCCGACAGATTGAGCTGCTGAGATCGCAACCAACCCCGTCCCCGTTGCCACATCCAGCACAGACTGCCCAGGCAACAGCTGCACACACTCAACCAGCCGAGAGCTGCCCTAATGTGAAATCCATTCTCGTAGTTAGATCGACTATTGAAGTCGGCTAAAACCTGTTGTTTATACTGCCGTATAGAAATCGTCACTTCAGTTCCGTAAACCGGCCTCCTCAAACTGTAGATCCTTTCAACACCAAACGACATGGCAGAGCGCCATTGGTGTAAGCAACTCATCATCCCTACGTGATAGATGCGCGCAGTAGTCTAATCGGCTAATCGGCTGTACACGGTTTTCACAGTATGAAAACGCTTAAGCGGTGGCTTCTATGGGGAGCCGTCTGGGGCGTTATGAGCGTAGTGCTCATGTCAATCGCCCCACACTTTCTCAATTCACATTACCCGCTACTCGGCGTCTTCATCTGGCTCATCGTTGCTCTCGGCTGGTTTCTGTATGGCAGCACCGTTATTCTGCGCTGGCTCCGCGCCCGCCAGTCTCGACAGTTGTTCCTTAGCCAGTACCCACAGTACCAGTGCCTTACCTGGGTCCATTTCCTCAGCGTCTCTACACAACAGGTCAACCAAGATCTAGAAACACTGAACATTGCCCAGACCGATCCAGACTACCAATCTCTCAATCTCTCAATCTCTCTCCTGACGATTTCGTCACCCGCTACCAAAAATGAAAATCAAAAAGTTTGTCAAACTCGCTCTTTCCCTCAGCATTCTGAGCATCCTCGGCAGCAGCTGCGGTGTTATCCCCGGTACCAGTAGAGAAACCGTTGAGCCAGGCTACGCTGGCCTCAAAATCAAGCTCTACGGCGGTGACAAGGGCATTGAAAACGCCAATTTAGTCACAGGGCGTGTCTGGTACAACGGCTACACCGAAGATGTCGTCATCTTCCCTACCTTTA
Source organism: Cyanobacteria bacterium J06632_22 (assembly GCA_039821475.1). Lineage (GTDB taxonomy): Bacteria > Cyanobacteriota > Cyanobacteriia > Phormidesmidales > Phormidesmidaceae > CAWUKV01. Next base: position 2,960 of record JBCBOC010000389.1, read on the forward strand.
TCAACACCTACCCCTTCACCCAAGACGCCACCGAAGGCTCGCCCAACGATGAATCTGTTGTGTTCTCAGTCGGCGGTAGCCCCGTTTCTGCCGATGTCGGTGTCTCCTTTGGCTTCACCACCGAACAGCTTGACACCGGCGCTCCCAAAACCAAACTGCACCAGTTCTACGAAACCTATCGCAAAACCCCCAACGAGTTCCGCGCCAACGAACTGCGCAACGGGTTGCGTAACTGCTTTGGTAAATCGGCCGAAGACCTAGAACTCACCCCCTCCATGCTGCCCACTAACCAGCAAAAGCTTGTGGATGCCGTGCGCGACTGCACCCAAACACGCTTCCCCTTCATTGTCGTTCAAGACGTTTCTCTGCTCGGCCCTCTGCGTCTTCCCGGTGATATTCAAGCCAGCATCGACGAACAGTTTGCCGCCCAACAAGCCGCCCAAACTGCCGAGTTCAACCGCCGCAAAGTCGAAGCAGAAGCCGCCGCCAACGTCGCCCGCGCTAAAGGCGAAGCCGAAGTCCTGCTCGAAGAAGCCAGAGCCGAAGCCGAAGCCAACCGTCTCCGCGCCGCCTCGGTTAGCCCCCAACTCCTACAGCTCGAAGAGCTCCGCAACGAGCGTGCCCGGATTGAGCAGTGGAACGGCCAACAAGCCACTGTGGTTCAAACTCCCAATGTTCAGCTCAGCACAGGACAATCCACCAACACCGCAGAATAAGCCTTTAGCCCATCTGTCGTTAAACAGATGGGCTAAAGGCTGGACTATTAGATACTGTCTGGATCAATGCCCAGTTCCCTTAGTTTATTTGCCAGTCTGTCTGCGCGATCGCGCTCCTGCTCTGCCTTACGCCGTTCGAGATCGGCCTCTTCCTCTGCCCGTTGTCTAGCCGCAGCCTCTTGCTTCAATGCTGTCGCTAGTTCGCTGGGTATCAGCAGCCGTTCACCCGTATCTTCTCGGGAGAAACCGATTAACGGCCCTTCGTACTCCACCCGCAGACCCAGCACCTCACAGCGGCCATCTGTAATCGACTCATACTCATCGCCATTCAGTCGATACCCCTGTAACGGCACCTCTAGCCATTCACCTTTAGGGTCGAAAAGCCAATACTCCTGCACCCCAATCTGGGCATACAGCATCTTCTTAAAGACCTCATCCTGAGCCCTCGTCCCCTTCGATGTCATCTCAAAGATGATGGCCGGTACCTGCCCCTCTTCCCAAATTCGGTAATTATCGCGCCCACCCGGCTCTACACCTAAAATCACCATCACATCTGGTGCCACCCGAGCGTTGGGTAGCCCTTCAGAGTAATACAGAAATTGATTGCCCAAGACCGTTGCCTGTTGGCCTTCCAAATACTGCTTCAACACCTCCAGCGTCACCAACATCGCATAGAGATGCACAAACGTCTCAGCCACAGGCTCTCCGTCTGAGGAAGGATACGTCATCTGGTCCGGTTGGACCTTGGTAGGCGTGGCAACCATCTTACGCGGGTTTGAAAGGTACACCCATAATACCGCTCCCCTAAAACATAAGACCCCACCGATTACATAACCGGCGAGGTCTTATCTATCATATAGGCCCTGGCATCGCGCTATTTTGACAAGGGGCAACCCCCTCACTATCTTCGCCGCAGGTACGTTTCACAACCGAGTTCGGGATGGGTCGGAGTGGTTCCATACCGCCATAGACACCAGGAAAACTGTAGGACTAT
>JBCBOC010000023.1:0-14119 GCA_039821475.1 Cyanobacteria bacterium J06632_22
CAGTGCCCTCGGCCAGCTGAATCACCCGCTCAAACCCAGCTTTAGCGGCGGCCAGCTCCCATCGATCTAAGGTGTAAAAGCCAATGCTGAGGTGGGAATCAATGTTCAGCATTTTCAGATAGTACTGCCGCCGAACGGCTCCGCTAGGTCCTTCCGAGGGGTCTGACGCCGCAGGAGAGAAAGACGCTGACGCCGCCAGCAGCTTGGCCGTCGTCGCTAGGGTACGCTGCTGACAGGCAATCGCCGCCCCAATCTCACCTTTGATCCAGTGGACATCCCCCAGAATGTTGTAGAGTTCGCAGGTCTGGTCGGAGTCCTGGAGGCGCGGCAGCACCTCGCCAATGGCTTCAACGATGGGCTGGAGTAGTCCCATGCGATACAGGTGACTGGCCAACGGCAGATACTGCTGCCACTGGTTGTGGTAACTCCGCAGGAGCACCCCTGCCGCTGCCGCATCATCCCCAATACTGCGATAGTGATAGAACGCCTCTAGGGCCTGGAGGGCCTCGGGCAGGGTGGTAATCTGCTGACGCTGTTCAAGCCAGTATTGGGCCGCTGACCGGTGGGCATCTCGCCGGGCGTCATCGGTCAGGCGGTCCACCACCACCGCCTGTACCGCCGGGTGCAGCCAATAGCGGCCCTTTTGCGTTTCTAACAGTGAGCGATTGCGGAGGGACGCAATCGCCTGGTGCCGCTGGCTCGCCGGCACTGCGGGCAGCTGTACCGTCAGCGCCGCTAGGGGCAACTGGGTCACCGTCTGAAACCGGTAGCAGCCCAAACGGCACAGCAGTTGATAGGCCGACGGATCGAGCTGTTGAATCCGATCCACCTGACTGTCAATCAGGTTCTGAAGGTCCATTTCTACCAAGGCCTCGGGACCGTTCACCTGACCGTAACTGGCCAGGTCACCGTCGTAGTCGGACTGCACCGTACAGCATAAAATTTCCATGGCCTTGGCATTGCCGCCGTAGGTGCGATGGAGCCGCATCAGTGGTGATGGGCTGCCATGACTCGCCGACCCCAGACTCACACCGTGGGCTGCAAAAAACTGTTGCCAGGTCTCCTGAGAGAGCCCAGGTAAACGGTAATGGTAGGCGCGAATACCGGGCTCACAAATACGATCGCGACTGGTCACCAGGGTGACCGACTGAACCGCCGGATCGGCCAGCACCCGCAGCAGCTCGACGTAGCGGCGATGATGCCCCACCAGTTGGCCATGGGCATCGAGGGCCGGTTCAAAGTTATCGATGAGGATACCAATCTGTTCTCGTCGGAGGTGACGCCGTAGCCGGTCCAGCGTCACGCCAAAGTCTAAACCGGGTTCTTCATCGAAATCCTGCCGAAGCCATTCCTCGACCACCCGCTCCACGGGGGAAATATTCACCGCCTCCTTGGCCATCATCAGTTCCAGCACGCGGCTACAGCCGAGGGTGTTCAGGTAGGTTTGGGCCAAGGTGGTTTTACCCAGGCCCCCCTCTCCTTGAATCACCACCAGGCGATGCTGGGCCACCAGAGTATCGAGGGTATCGCAGGCTGCTTGGCGTCCCAGAAAATGGGGGGCGGGCACCGCCCGATCAACCTGCACCGCAGGCACTGCGACAGCCACGGGCGGCTGGGACACCGTCGCTAACTTGTTGACAACTTTGTGTTTAGCCCGCTTCAGCCAATATTTCAGTCGGGAACGGTAGTTCCCTTTGGTGATGCGCTCCCCCAGCACCTCGGACAGCACCCGCCAGAGCTGGGCTGCCACATCCTTCACATGTCCTTCGCTATAGCCTGCCAGGGTTGCGATCGCACGATAGGTCTTGCTGGGATGCTGCAAAATGCAATACTGCAAATCGCTTAAATGCTGGCCGGTATGTTCGTATAAAAGGGCGTCAGTAAACTCAATTGCGCGGTCACTCCCCATCAGCTCGCTCAATCTCTCCCACAGTTTCACTGTAAGGCTACTGCGAGGTCCGCATCAATTTCGCAGGCCAGGTCCCGACTTTTTCAGACCTTTAAATTGCCACTAACGCTTACGATTCCAGACGGACAGTCTCAGTGGGCTTGCCTAGAGTGGACTCGACGGTTTTGAGAGATTGTGATGCCAACTCAACTACAGCCCTGTGCGTTATCCCAACCGGCTCCCCTGAGCCCCCACCAGCTCCAGCACCGAATTGATGCCCTGATCGACCAATACCTACCGCTAGCCCATCTGGACGAACGCCTGGCCGACCTACCCCAGCAGTTTGCCAATCCGCAGCCTCGTCCCTGGGCCCGCATCCCTTGGACGGCCATTGACGCTGACCAAGTTCTGGGGATTGACACCAATATTTTCCTGGCGATTCTCTCCGGCACCATTAATACAGAAGCACCCATTCGTGGCTACACCCAGGCCAGTCGCCAGTACCTAACCCCCCTAGATGCCCGTATGGCCTACTTTGTCGGCGGGCAAGTGGACACCACTGGCCAACGCCTAGAACCTGGCCTCTGGGAGAAGGAGGAGCGGCGGCACACCCCTGCCCTCAAGCGGGTTTATACCCAGCTCAGCGGTGTAGCCCCCATGGTCACGCCTCACTCAGCGCGCCCCTACCGGCCGACGACCCAGGCCGAAGCCGACCTCTATCGACACGGACTCCACCGCGTTGCCACCGAATACGGGGCCACCTGCCTATACCTATGGATGATGGCCCATACGACCGGCCCCCTCCAGGCCGTGCTGGCGGAGCTGCTGATCGACGAGATTAACCACACGGTTAAGTTTTGGGGCTTTGGCCGCTGGGCCTTTCCCCAGGCATCGCTCTTCACCACCGGTCAGACGGTGTTTTCGAGTCTTCGAGAAAAGTGGCACAATCCGCAGGTACAGGGCAGCCTAATGCACACGCTCCGGCGGATGACCCAGACACTCCACTGGTCTGACTGGTCTTTTATAAATCAAGCTGCTTTGATGTATACATTCGGCAAAGTCATGCAGCGGCTCTTGCAATGGCAGAACCGTCTAACTCCCGGCCAGTTAAGGGAACTCTTGGGAGAGCCGATCACTGTAAAGCAGCCATGAAGCCGGTGCTCCTGTCATAAATCTTTCGTGAATGGAACTGAGTTTGTCTGCGCTGGCACCGCATCGGCGGCACGTGCGTCCCACAGCTTAGTCATCACGCTGGCGCAGACTTGTGATGATGTCGCAATCGATCTGCCGTTATCCTTCCGCCCACTATCCTTTAGACTCCGTACAAGACAGACCTATGACAACCCAACTTTCGCGCCAGCTACCGACAGACCTTGATCCCCATGCATTGCCTGAACATGTCGCAGTGATCATGGACGGCAACGGGCGCTGGGCCACACGCCAAGGGTTGCCGCGCATCGCGGGCCACCGTCGTGGGGCCCGCATCCTCAAAGAACTCTTACGCTGCTGTAAAGACTGGGGCATTGGCACACTGACGGCCTATGCCTTTTCCACGGAAAACTGGCGGCGCCCCACGGAGGAAGTGGACTTCTTGATGGTGTTGTTCGAGCGGCTCTTGCGCAAAGAACTGGCCGAAATGCACCAGGAAGGTGTCCGCATTCGGTTTATCGGTGACCTAGACGGCCTGAACAGCTCCCTGCGACGCGAAGTTGAACGGTCCATGGCCGAAACCGAGAACAATACAGCAGTCACCTTCAACGTGGCCATGAACTACGGTAGCCGCAACGAGATTACGCGGGCCTGTCGCCAGCTCGCCGAACAGGTGCAGCAAGGTCAACTCGACCCTGAGACCATTACCGAAAGCCTACTAGAAGGTCAGCTCTTTACAGACGGCTGTAGCGATCCCGATCTGCTGATTCGCACCAGTGGCGAACAGCGTCTCAGTAACTTCCTGCTGTGGCAGTTGGCCTACAGTGAAATGTACTTCACCGATGCCCTCTGGCCCGACTTTGACCGGACCGAATTTCATAAAGCTCTACAGGCTTACCAAATGCGCGATCGCCGATTCGGTAGCGTCGCCCAAAAGCCCGTTTCCCAGCCAGTGGCGGTCTAAGCCGAAACAGCATCCCCAGCCACCGCGGCAAACAGAGCAGAATAGTCCGACTGGGCTAGCCCTAGGGCCATCGCTTGTTCAGCCACCCGCGCGACAGCCTGGGCAGTTTGGGTGTCGATCCCGTCTGCCTGGGCAGCGTCGGCAAACAGGCGCATGTCCTTGAGCAGGTGCTGGGTCGGAAAGTTGGGATTGGCAAAGTTGCGATCGCACATCCGCGCCAGCTTCTTATCAAACGTCGGCGCATACAGTGCACTCTGCCGGACAATCTCCATAAACGGCTCAACCGCCAGACCCTGACGCTGAACGAAGGCTAGACTCATACTGAAGGCTGCCGTTAGGGTGCCAATGAGCTGGTTCATCGCCAGCTTCACCGCAGCACCAGCACCGACTGGCCCCATCAGCTGAGGATCAGCGCTAAAGCACCGGAGCACCGGCTGCCACCGCTCAAACTGCGCTGGCGTCGCACCCACCATTAAAATCAGTTCCCCCGTCTTCACCTGGGGAATACTCCCTAACACCGGAGCTTCCAAGTATTCACCGCCCGCAGCGCTGACTTGCTGAGCCAGGGCTCGACTCTCGGCCGGGGCAATGGTCCCCATTTGCAAAATGGTACACCCCGTCAAATCGGGTCGCGTATCCTGGGACCGGACATCCGAGGGAACGATATCTTCGGGAAATAAGGTTGCCTGGAGCGCGGCTGCATCGGTCAGCATCGTCAGCGTCAGAGGGGCAATCGCCGCTGCCGCCCGATCCACCGTTTCAATACGCAACAGCCTTAGCGGTTCCAACTTCTCAGCACTACGATTCCAAGCCACCACGTCATGGCCTGCTTGCTTGAGCCTTTGGGCCATGGGTGCCCCCATTAATCCCGTTCCCAACACACCGATACGCATTGTCCGTCTCCTGTTGCCTCACAATCGCTCCAGCATCTTACGATAGCGGTGCAACCGCCTCGACCTCACACGCCTCTAGACGCTCCTAGCCATGACCGCGCCACCTATTGCACACCCCAAAACTGCCGCTACCACCATCGCTGACCGCGCTCGCATGATATTGGGGCTGCTGCTGCTCAGCAGTTGCAGCGGTCCCGTCAGCCAAGCCGACTGCGAGTACCTACAGACCACCGCGAACGAAACCCTCAATCAGGTTATGGCGGTGTATGCCGACAGCGATGCTGCCTACAGCACTGACAACGAGCGCCTGGTCGCCATTCTGTACTCAGAAGGCTCCCAGGCGCTCTACGAACCCGAAATCACCCACCCCAAACTCAAACCCATCCAAGATGCGCTGGTGGAAGTATTTCAGAAGGCATCGGATATTCGATACGCAGCCAGTGAACTCATCCCTGCAGAGGCCAACACGCTACCGACCCCGGAAGCGGAACAGCAGATCCTGGCCTTACAGGTCCAGTCTGAAGCAGAAATCCCGAGCAAGCTGCAGGCTTTAGCCGAAGTTTGCCGTCGATAGATCGGGTCTAGCGTTCTATAGCCGTCGCCACAAAGACCTTTTTTGGGGTTTGTGCACGACGACGGGCCACTGGGCGACCATACTGGGCCCTTGAGCGCCAGGATTGTCCTAAGCGCTTAGCCCAACACGGTGCGTTGGGTTAACCCTGGCAGAAAATACGCCTATTGGGCCAAGCGCTTAGAAGCAAAGTGGCCAGCGCCACAGATAGAGTCAAGTGTTCTGTCAAGCCAATCAGCCCAGGTCGGCAGACTCTGCAAAATAGTGCCTCACGCGATTCGATAGACACTATTCGCCAGTCTCAACCGATTCGGAGTCTTAACGCGGCACTAACCTTCGAGTAACTGGAGGTTAGTGAACAGAAATTCCTGCTCGGGTCCGTCCTCAGCGGTAACATGACGGCGCGTTAGCACCCAATAATCGCCAACCTGAGCATACTCATCGGTGAAGTGACTCCGCCCCTGCTTTTGCTCTCCGGTTTGGGGGTCGTGGTACACCGAATCATACGTATGAGACAGGTAGCCCGCACCGGTATCGAGGGTACTAAAAGTATTGATGGTCACCACTACTCCATGGATATGGCGATGGACCAAAACAACTTCGTCGTTACGCACCTTATAGTGATCCCCCGTGGATTTGCCCTCCACTAGAATCTTGACCGCGCCATTGTCGTCGGTCTCACCAAACGCAAACTGATTTTTGCCATGGGTGACTTCAAACGCTCGCCGAACACGGTGAATTGCGACCTCCCACAGCTGACCCTTTACAGCCTTCAGGGCAGCCTCATCGTCAATACCAAACACCTCAGCCGTTAAGTCAGCATTAACCTTTGCGGTTCCAGTCAAGGTCTGATCGCCGTGCTTGTAAGTGACGTCAGTGGTATACCCGGGGAAATTACTATCCCAGGTGTAGCGGTTTTCGTAGGCCGCACGAAATAGATCACGGGCAGAGGTTTGAACAGCAGTCATTTGGCTTTTGGGATAGAGGTTGAGGTGTGGGCATTGCATGTCCGCGCGTCGGGAACAGAGAGACGCTCTCGGGCCTGGGTCGCCTCTACTACTTTAATGAGTTTCAATGCATTTGTGGCAGATTCTGAGGCAGGTGCCCCAGGGATCGCCAGTTGGGTAACCCTGACTCGCAAGCTCACCTGTGGCCCCCAGGTTTGCTGACGAATCCAAGCCGTATCGCCCCACCAATGCTCTAGAACAAAGTCAGGCAAGTCCCAAGGCTGTTGCTTGAGGCGGACAAACATTCCGGGCTTGAGAACGAGACTCGGCATAAGGGGGCCTCCCAAATTCTGCCCGCAGTATACCGCAATATAGTTATTTTGTACTACAAGGACGTTTATCGTCTCTATGCCGCCGCATTAACGCGATTGTGTCCCGTGCGAATGGCCTGCTGCAGCGCCTGATCCACTTGATCCAGTGCAGCCCTGAGGGAGAGTTGGTTCGGGCAAACGGTCACCAGTCCGATACTAACGGTCACTACCGGTAGGGGTAACCCTAAATACTGCGGTGCATGCTGAATCTGGAGCGCTTCAACATTGGTCCGCACCGCCTGGGCGATGGCCTGACCGCGGTCAGCCGTAATATCCGACAGGTATACCAAAAAGGACTCTGTGCCATAGCGCGCAACATGGTCTACTGACTGCGACACGTTTTTCCGAATGACATCTGCAACCAGACGCAAACAAGCATCACCGCGATCCAGCCCATTGGCTTCGACGTAGACCGAAAAATAGTCAACACTGCATAGCATCAACGTACTGGCTTGACCGACCGGCGCAGTATCCCAAAGCTGCGCCAGATGATTCTGAAATGGAATTCGCTTGAGAAACTGCGTAGCATCATCAATATTGAGCTGCTGCAGCAGCTCGTGGGTCTCTTGCTCCACAAGGCGCAATCGATGGGTCAGCATACTAATCGACTCACTGGCTGCCGTGGAAAGGGAAGGCGGTGCCGGTACGACAGGCTCAGGTTTTGGGTAGTAATGCTCTAAATAGCGACGATACAGCTCACAGCTAATCGTCGCCTGATCCCCATTTAGAACAATCAACCCAGCGCTTTCGAGCTGATAACTCAACACCGGATCCAACACTGCGCCAGCAGGGGCTTCGATCACCTGGTGAATGGCTTTGAGCAAGGCGGGATTCGCCGCCAATAGACTGGCATAGTCCCGCAAGTGACTGCTGTAGATACCGCCGGATAGGGCTGCCTGCTGAATCAGCTGTTCAAAGGCAATAGACGCATTGGCCAGGTGGTAGAACGCGATCGCAACTAAGTAGGGATGCCCCCCCATGAGTTCCGAAAGCGCCCTGATCTGCTGGGGGGTGACATCATCCAGCTGGTAGTGGTGTGCCAGAACCTGGACTTGCTCTAAGGTAAACCGAGGCAGCTTTAGATTAAAGCCCACATTGAACGGCGACTGATGTAGCTTGAGCGGCAAGTACAAATCGGTCGCATGGGTCAAGACCAAACGTAGCTTTTGCCAAATGGGTTGCCAGCGGGCATCTTCAAACCAGCCCCGCAGCAGCGGAAAGAATTCCTTCGCGGTTTCAGGATAGTCAAACAGGGCATCCACCTGACGTAACACGAGGACAACCGGTGATTCGAAAATCCTCAGGATGCGGTTTTGAACATAGAGCGTACAGTTGAGCTTAGCCCCCAAGTTGGCTCGCCAATCATCCTCCAGGCGGGCGGTTAGTCCCAGGCGACGGGTAATTTGGTTGCAAAACCAATGGAGTAGCTCGTCCAAGTTGGACAACGTCGCGGCCTCAGCCTGCTGAAAATCAACCACCGCCACCGAATAGCCCATTTGCTTAGCCTGATCGATCAAGCGGAAAGCCAGTGACGTTTTTCCCATGCGCCGCGGCGCCTTGAGCCGCAGTAAACTGCCCGGTAGCGCCAGCTGAGAAAGCGCCTGGGTCTCAATGGGAGGCCGTTCAACGTAAAACGGTGAGCCCACAGCCAGAGGAGCACCTGGATACTCTAAAGCATCCATGGTGCTGGGCCGCTTAGGCGACTGTGGATTAGGGTTACGAGCCATTAGCGTGACCTAATGAGCAATGAAACGGTAAACATTAATGCTGGCGGAGGAATCATCTCCGTAATATTATCACTGCAGCCTGAATGCCTCTGCGCTTCAGCACCGTTCGATCCTGACATGGCGAGACACGGGGCTGGATCAAGGCGTTTTGATGAGCTAGGGCGCGGCGTTCCCAACTCAATGCTCGCCTGCTGTTCCCCAGAGTTGGCTAAGGCGCTGGTCTCGTCCACAGCCAAATCGATACACTTTGTAGCGCACAGGATGGGTAACGTAATAGTCCTGGTGATAGTCCTCAGCCGCATAGAAGACCTCAGCCGGACGAATATCCGTCGCAATCGTTTGTTCGAGCTGGGCTGCAACCGTTTGCTTGGACTGTGCGGCTATTTCAGCTTGGCGAGCATCGGCATAGAAAATGACCGATCGGTATTGACTCCCCTTGTCGCAAAACTGTCCTCGTTCATCGACGGGATCAATATTATGCCAAAAGACCGCCAGTAGCTGCTCGTAGCTGATCCGAGCGGGATCGTACGTGACTTGCACAGCTTCAACATGGCCTGTTCCACCCCCGGACACTTGCAGATAGGAGGGGTTGGATACTGTGCCACCGGTGTAGCCAGACGTCGTGTTCAGCACCCCTGGCAAGGCATCAAATGGGGCTTCCATACACCAAAAACACCCGCCAGCGAAAATGGCAGTGGACGGCTCGTCAGCTAGCGCTACCGGCGGATAGATTAAGGTCGCGCACAGGATACAAAGCACCGACACTGCCGTTACTGCACGGCGCATCATGTTGACGGTTCGGTTCATCCGCTTTCCCAGCCTCGTTTGAGCATTGATTCTGAGCATTTCATTGGAACATCTCGCCTTTTCTGCATGACTCAGCCTTGTCTGTGATCATCAGCCGACAGCCACAGTCCAATGATTGCCCCTCCTACAAATAGACTATCGCGTCTATCCCATGAGGTGCAGCGTGGCATAAAAGTCCCGCCCCCCCCCAACCGCAGTGCCGTGAACGGTTATAGCACCCGAGACAAACAAATAAAGATGTCCAGCGCCTCAGGCGAACGCCTAGAACATCTAAGCCGTTCAGCTCAACTTTGCCAAAGTTTTCGTGCGTAAACCCACCCAGCTATCGGTCTTATCCTATGCTGATTCACAAAGCGATTTCGCCACGAGCAATCGCCCGACCCAGTGACGATGGCAGAACAGATTTATCAAGTCGGCGGTACGTTAGATCAAACCGCCGTCAGCTACGTGGAGCGCCAAGCGGATATCAATCTCCTCGGGAGTCTGCGTAACGGCGAGTATTGCTATGTTTTTAACGCCCGTCAAATGGGTAAGTCGTCTTTGCTGGTCCGTACGGCCCATCGACTCCGGCAAGCAGGGTACTACTGCGCACTCGTTGATTTTAGCCGGATCGGGAGTGAGCATATTTCTCCCCAACAGTGGTACAGCAGCTTCCTGGTTGAGTTGGTGCGCAGCCTGGATGGATCGCTAGACTTACTCGCCGCTTGCCCAGAGATCGTTTCCTCTCGCACCTACCTACAGCAGCTCAGTAACTTTATTGACACGGTCCTCTTACCTTACTGTTGCGATCGCAACATCATTATCTTCCTCGACGAAATTGACAGTCTGCAACACCTGCCCTTCTCGACGGATGACTTTTTTGCCTGGATTCGCAGCTGTTACAACCAGCGCGCCCTCAAAACAAACTATCGCCAAATCACCTTTGCCCTATTTGGCGTCACCACGCCCAGACACCTGATCCAAGATCCGCACCGTACGCCCTTTAACGTAGGCACACATATTTGGCTGCAAGGGCTACGACGCACTGAGGCCACGCCCCTACTGACAGGGCTCCAACAGCTGCCCTGGTCAGCCGAAGCACTGCTTGACGAAATTCTGCATTGGACGGGCGGGCAGCCGCTACTCACCCAAAAGCTCTGTTGGATGATTAGTCAACAATCCCATCAAGCTGTTATCCCAGAGGCCATCACGGTCAGTGGTTGGATGGCTAACCTCATCCAATCCCAGCTCGTCGACAATTGGCAAACACAGGATATTCCTCAACATTTCCGCACCATTCGCGATTGGGTCTTAGCCGATGAACATCAGGCGGGGCGGCTACTAGGACTATATCAACAGATTCTTCATACCCCTGTTTTAGTAGACGGATCTCTAGAACAAACCATGCTTCTCCTATCCGGATTAGTTTTTCCGGTCCAGGGCAAACTGCAGATCAAAAACCCAATCTATCGGAAAATTTTCTCCCTAGATTGGGTCAACAATGAATTGTCCCAATTGCGTCCCTATGCCGCCACCTTCTCAGCCTGGGTAGCCTCACAACAAACCGATACTCAACACCTACTACAGGGGCTAGCGTTACAGCAGGCACTTGACTGGGCTCACAACAAGCACCTCAGCGACGACGATTATCGCTATCTCAGCGCCAGTCAGTTTTACGCTCAACAACAGATAGAGCATTCCCTGAAGCTGGAGCAGCAGGCGAGAGAAATCGTTCAGCATTCGCTAGAGATGGCCGATATGGCCCACACTAAGCTCAATCAAGCTCGCCAAAGAGCACGTCAACGCCCCCTCCCTAACCCAGCATTTTGGCTAACTGGCATTGGGCTCGCGGTGACTAGCCTGATGATTGTGCTACGGCTCAGCGGCATCTTGCAGTTTGCCGAGTGGCTAGCGCTTGATCTGTTTTTCCAGCAGCGGATCACCTCGGCAGCACAACAACCCATTACCATCATTGAAATCACGGAAGATGACCTCCAGCAGCTCAATCGTTTTCCGCTTTCTGATGCCGTACTAGCCGAAGCGATTGAAGCGATTCAACAGTCTCGTCCCGCATTAATTGGGTTAGATATCTATCGAGATTTAGCAGTAGAGCCTGGCGCATTACTGCTAGATGAGACGCTTACCAACAGTGACAACGTTATTGGAATTTACAAGCACGTCAACCCCAGCATTAGTCCCCCCGAAGCCTTAACTGATGAGCAACTTGGATTCGCCGATCAGGTTGTTGATAGTGATGGGAAGGTGCGTCGGGCTCTATTGTCGCTTAAGTCAGAAGAGCAAGTTCAATATAGCTTCTCTTTACAGCTCGCCCTCCGGTATCTAGAGCGCTATAACATTACCCCCCAGGCGCAGAAACACTATATGCAGTTGGGTCAAGCACAGCTGTATCCTTTTCAATCTAACGATGGCGGTTACGTGCGTGCTGACAGCGGTGGCTACCAGATCCTCTTGAACTATCACGGTCCTAAAACCGTCTTTTCAGTTTTTTCTCTGGGTGAGGTGCTCACACAACAGCTGCCGGATGAAGCCCTTGCTGACCAAATCGTGCTACTGGGTTACACAGCAGAAAGTAGCAATGATTTTTTCCAAACACCCCACAGTACTCGTCTATTTGAATCCCCCCAACGGATGTCAGGGGTGGTACTCCAGGCGAATACCCTAGCCATGCTATTGACCGCAGCCTTAGACGGTAGATCGCTACTGCGAGTTTGGTCGCCGCTGGTGGAACAGCTTTGGACGATTTTGTGGATTGCCCTGGGTGGATTACTCGGATGGCAGCTCCAGGCATTGTGGCGGGTTAGCAGCGCCGTTATTGTTGGTAGCGGCATGCTCATCGGCATCGCATTTATTGGGTTTATCCTCGGCTGGTGGATTCCCTGGGTCCCACCGGTTTTAGGCTTTACGCTAACGGCCTTGCTCTTCCCTAGCCTGACCGATCGGATTCTCTTCCGTCACCGTCTCCGCCAAACCGTTAACTATCTGCATCAGCTGACCCACCAACAGCCCGGACTGTTTGCCTTAGGCTTGACCTTTCTCAAGCAGGCGGAAGGTCGCAAGCATGAAATGCTCATTGATACTGCGGCCCAGCGATTTCAGCCTTGACGGGCGGGGCTTGTAGCGCGGGTCACGTTCGTTGAACCGCCGAGAACGCTATCCCCTCTGGCACAGAGTGCGCCATGATTGCAACCCAGCTCAACCCTGATGCGCGTTGCCAACGGCCAGGGTCGGCCCATCGGCAAGGGCTGAGAGATGGAGTCCCTGAGGTAATTTGGCGAAATGCCCCAAGCGCTGTCTCACGACATCGCAACACTGCCTTACCCTAACGGATCTGGCGACTGGTATATTGATGATCTTGGCTGCAGATTTTATTTTGGTTGCAAATTTTGTGGAGTCCAGGATTTTTCAACCTAGGATGACCTCAATTTGTTGGCCATGGTACCGGCCCACCCTGGCCGGTATCTTTAAAGACGCGCAGTTCCCCAAATTCTAGATCCAATCAGAGGACCATGCTCAGAGCCGGAATCGTCGGGCTTCCTAACGTTGGCAAATCCACGCTGTTTAACGCGCTGGTGGAAAATGCCAAGGCCCAGGCCGCTAATTTTCCCTTTTGTACCATTGAGCCCAATGTTGGCGTAGTGGCCGTGCCCGATCCTCGTTTAAGTGTCCTTGCCCAAATCTCGGACTCAGCAGAGGTCGTCCCCGCGCGCGTGGAGTTTGTCGATATTGCGGGCCTGGTCAAAGGTGCTAGCAAAGGAGAAGGGCTGGGAAATCAGTTTTTAGCCAATATCCGTGAGGTTGACGCCATTGTTCACGTGGTGCGCTGCTTCGAAAATGATGACATTATCCATGTCGAAGGCTCTATCGACCCCACCCGCGATGCAGAGGTTATCAACCTGGAGCTTGCCCTAGCCGACCTAGAACAGATTGAAAAGCGTTTGGAACGGGTGAGAAAGCAGGCAAAACGAGACAAAGAGGCCCAAGCTGAAGTGGACGTCCTCGATAAAATTTTGCCGGTCTTAGAAGCCGGTAAACCCGCCCGACTCGTTGAACTGGAGCCCGAAGAAGAGCTGCTGATCAAGTCTATGGGCTTTTTAACCCGTAAACCGATTATCTACGCAGCCAATGTGTCGGAAGATGACCTAGCTGAGGGTAATCAATGGGTGGAGCAGGTACGGACCCTCGCGGCCGAAGAAAACGCCCAGGTGGTGACCATTTCTGCCCAGGTGGAAGCAGAACTGCTAGAACTGCCGCCCGATGAGCGCATCGATTTCCTCGAAGCGTTGGGGGTAGAAGAAGGTGGCCTGAAGTCGCTGATTCGTGCGACCTATGACCTCCTGGGACTGCGGACCTATTTCACCACCGGGCCCAAGGAAACCCGCGCCTGGACCATTGTGGCGGGCATGCTGGCTCCCCAGGCAGCTGGGGTTATCCACACTGATTTTGAGCGGGGCTTCATCCGAGCGGAGACCATTGGCTACGACGACCTGGTGGCCTCTGGATCGATGTCTGCGGCAAAAGACAAGGGCCTGCTGCGCAGTGAGGGAAAAGACTACACCGTGAAGGAAGGTGATGTCATGCTCTTCCGGTTTAACGTCTAGCCTCGCACAACGTCTAGCCTCACACAACGTCTAGCCCTGACACGTGTGAGCCGGCACAAGTCTGGGCCCGAAAATTCTTAGCCGTCGCCATAAAGGCTCTTTTTTGGGGTTTGTGGGCGACGGCAGGTCACTTGGCTGCAATGTCGAGCAATTGAGCGCCAGGATTGTCCTACGCCAAGTGACCAGCGCTATATCCATCAACAC
>JBCBOC010000047.1:0-11256 GCA_039821475.1 Cyanobacteria bacterium J06632_22
GAGGGCCTCGCTAAGGGCATTTTGTACGGCCTGTTTGGGTAAGTTTCGCTCACGACTGATGTTGTCGATCATGTCCTGCAAACCAGGCAGTTGAACCACAGACATAGACGCTTCTCCTTTTTCTTCAGTTGTCAGTGGTTCAACTGCCTGGTTTGCAGGACATGATCGACAACATCAGTCGTGAGCGAAACTTACCCAAACAGGCCGTACAAAATGCCCTTAGCGAGGCCCTCTTAAAGGGCTACGAGCGCTACCGTCGGGCTGTACGGATGGACGGCACTCACTTTGATGAAGAGTATTTCGATAACTTTTATGTGGAACTAGACCCCGAGGAAGAGGGCTTTCGGGTGCTGGCCAATAAGACGATTGTGGACGGCTTTGAGAATCACGCCCACTTCGTCGCCCTAGAAGAGGCAGAGGCGAAGGGGCAAGATCCGACTGAACTGGTCCTTCCGAAAAAGTGGCTGGTGGATAATCCCGACCACGAAATTGCCCTTCAGGATGTGCAAGAAGTGGCTCCAGAAGCGCAGCTGAATGACACTGTGGTTCTGGATGTGACGCCGGATCAGCAAAACTTTGGCCGGATGGCTGCTATTCAGACGAAGCAGGTGCTGGCGCAAAAGCTAAGGGATCAGCAGCGTCGCCTGATTCAGGAAGAGTTCCAGGAGCTGGAAGGCACGATTTTGCAGGCTCGGGTGCTGCGGTTTGAACGGCAATCGGTGATCATGGCAGTGAATAGCGGTGTGGGACAGCCGGATGTTGAGGCTGAGCTGCTGCGCCGGGATCAGTTGCCCAACGACAACTATCGGGCTAACGCTACGTTCCGCGTGGTCCTCAAAAAAGTTTCCGAAGGCTCCCATCGGGGACCTCAGTTGCTTGTCTCCAGGACGGATGCAGCGCTGGTGGTGGAACTTTTTTCGAACGAAGTGCCAGAAATTGAGGATGAGGTGGTCCGCATCGTTGCGGTAGCCCGCGAGGCGAACCCCTCCTCTCGGTCTGTAGGGCCGCGCACTAAAATTGCCGTAGATACGCTGGAGCGCGATGTGGACCCAGTCGGTGCCTGCATCGGCGCTCGAGGATCCCGGATTCAAGTGGTGGTCAATGAATTACGGGGTGAAAAAATTGATGTGATCCGTTGGTCCCCGGATCCGGCAACCTACATTGCGAATGCGCTCAGTCCGGCGCGCGTAGACGAGGTCCGACTGATGAATCCGGAGGAGCGCCAGGCCCATGTGCTGGTGCCGGAAGACCAGCTGAGTCTGGCTATTGGTAAAGAAGGCCAGAATGTTAGGCTGGCGGCGCGTCTGACGGGTTGGAAAATCGATATTAAAGACACGGCCAAGTACGATTACGAGGCTGAGGACCGCAAGGTTCAGGACGTATTGGATGCCAAGCAGAAGGAAATTGATGAAATTGAAGCTGCGATCGCAGCCTATGCGGCTGCCCATGGTGGTGACCCCAGCGAAGGTCTCCGTCCTGAGGAAGAAGAGCTGACACCGGGTGAGACCTCAGCTGATGAATACTACGATAGCGACGAGGACACCGAAGCTGCCGCGGCAGATCCAGAGGCAGCTGCGATTGAGGAATCGGTTGATCCGATCGTCGCCGCCACGGATCGTCCGGAAGCCTCCACGCCAGCAACATCTGAGGCCGGTTCTGATGTAGACGCCGAGGGAGAGAGCCTTGATGCTGTTCCCGAGATGACGGACGACGACGCCACGGCAGACAGCGCTGCTCAGGAAGAAGAGTAAACATATCGTGCCTCCCAATTATCGTTGCTGCGTTAGTTGCCGACGCACGGTCCATCGATCCGAGCTCGTCCGGGTCGTGCGTCGGCATCCTGACCGAATCGTTGTGATTGGCGAGGGTATGGGACGTTCTGCCTATATCTGCCCTAACCTCAGCTGCTTACAGCTGGCTCAGAAAAAAAATCGCCTCAGTCGTGCCCTGCGGGGACCAGTCCCCCCAACGCTATATCAGGCTTTGGTTGAACATCTGGCTTTAGTTGATAAAGTGTCCCCGGATGGGAGCAATTAAGTACGACTGCGGTCGATATATCACTGGTGCGCTAGGATATAAGACCGGGACGTTTGCATACAGTGTGTCTTTCGTCACCTTTTTGGGGCTAGTTGTCCCCTCACCTATGGTCGGCATGAGCGTCTATTTGCAGGCGGTTTGCTTGATGCCTATGGGGGGAGGGCTGGCAAGGCGCTTATTTCCCTGGTAGTGGTGCGGTGCTGCGCACGGTATGTGAGACAGCAATGCTGACCGTCCTCAGCCCAGTTAGCGCCCCTTTTAACGGCCCAAGGAAGGCCCGAGAAAGGCCCGAGAAAAGCCCCAGTAAAGGTTCATGCCAGGTATGCATGATGCGGGTTTATCGTTTTGAAAACTGTGATGTCGTCTAGATAAGAGCAGTCATTTATGTAACAGCCAACCAGACAAGAGGAACTAGTGGATGAACAACGGCAGGGTTAGGATATATGACTTATCCCGAGAACTGAATTTAGAAAATAAGGATATTCTGTCAATTTGTCAGCGGCTCAACATCATTGCCAAGAGTCATAGCAGTACAATTACAGAAGAGGAAGCGCAGCAGATTCGTGCAGCTGCCCCGAAAGTTGCAACAGGAAACGGCAGCATGCCAAAACGGCCTCAAAAACCGATCAAAAAAGCCAACCGTAGCGAAGCTCCGCGTCCCAAGAAACCGGAAAAGCCTCGTAAACCTCAAATTCTTGCTGTTCGTCGCCAATCCACGCCGACGGCAACCCCTCCAACGCCGCCCCTCGCGCCTGAGCCTGCTACACCACGCCGTCCTAAGCCAGATCAGGCTCCTGCTGTTGCTAGCGACAGCAGTTTACGCCAGCCGCCCAATCGACCCAGTGCCGCGCCTCCCCCGGCACGTCCGTCGCGTCCGGCACGTCCGGCTCCGGCTGCTAAGCCAGCTGCTGCTCTCGACGAACGCGATGCGACCAGCGCTAGACCGGTTGCCGATGCAACATTAGAAGCCCCGCCTACTCGGCCTGCACCGCCGGAGGTTGTGAGTCCTCCTAAGCCTAAGCTGGCTCGCCCAGTTAGTCGTCAGTCCGCCGAGCGTAGCGCAGCTGCACCGGCGCCTCCCAGTCGGCCACAGATTGCCATCACCATTACCGATGACGTCAACGCCCGCTCCAGTAAGCCTTCGCTGAAGCCTAAGCCTGCGACACCAGAGCTCCGGCGTCCGCAGCCCAGCCGGCCTGCGTCCGTTGACTCAGATACCGCAGATGACACGGCGGAAGCGACGACTAGCCCCACACCGGAGCTCCGGCGCCCGACCGCTTTAAGGGCACCCAAGCGTCGTCCCACGCGCAGTGCGCCCGAAGAAGTTGAGGAAATGCCCCAGAAGGCCAAGGGGCCTGGTAAGGCCAAGCGCCGAAATCAGCCGCGCATCGATGATGATGACGATGACTTTGATCCAACAAACAGTGGTGGTGGCAACTCGGCCACGCCACAGGTGAGTCTGTCTTTGATGCGTCCCCCTAAGCCGAAGTCGGCGGGGGGTGGCAAGGCTCAGCCAAAGCCTGCAGCGATTAAGAGTCGATCCATCAATAAGGGATCTTCCCGCAATCAACGTCGAGAACGTCGTGAGGATGCTGCACCGGAGAAGCCAGAAATGGTTGTGCTCACCGGTGGACTGAGCGTACATGAGTTAGCTCAGAAGATCATCGTCCCCGAAACTGAAATTATTAAGTTTCTCTTCTTTAAGGGGATTGCCACTAATATCAACCAGACGCTAGATGTGCCCACAGCGCAGATGGTGGCTGAAGAATTTGACATTGTAGTCGAGACGGCTGAAGCCGAGTCGGAGGCTAAGAAGGTCACCGAAATGATTGACGAGGCAGATCTAGAAAATCTAGAACTTCGTCCGCCCGTGGTCACGATTATGGGCCACGTGGATCATGGTAAGACCTCCTTACTCGATGCCATTCGCAAGGCTAAGGTTGCCCAGGGTGAGGCTGGGGGGATCACTCAGCATATCGGTGCCTATCATGTCGATGTCGATCATGAGGATTCGACCCGTCAGGTAGTCTTTCTTGATACGCCCGGTCACGAAGCGTTTACTGCTATGCGGGCGCGGGGTGCGCGGGTAACAGACATTGCCATTTTGGTCGTGGCTGCTGACGATGGTGTTCGTCCCCAAACAATTGAGGCGATCAGTCATGCTAAAGCGGCTCAAGTGCCTATCGTTACGGCCATCAATAAGGTGGATAAAGAGACGGCCAATCCAGACCGCGTGAAACAGGAGCTGATGGAGCACGGTCTGGTGCCTGAAGAATGGGGTGGCGAGAACATCATGGTTCCCGTTAGTGCCATCACTGGGCAAAACCTCGATACCCTGTTGGAGATGATTCTGCTACAAGCAGAAGTCGAAGACTTGCACGCTAACCCCGATCGGCTAGCTCGCGGAACGGTCATTGAAGCCAACCTTGACAAGGCTCGCGGTCCGGTTGCAACGCTCCTCATTCAAAACGGTACCCTGCGAGTCGGCGATTCGCTGGTGGCGGGGGCTGTGTTTGGTAAGGTTCGAGCCATGATCGACGACCGGAGTGACCGAGTCACTGCGGCGCTACCCTCCTTTGCGGTTGAAGTTCTGGGCTTGAGCGATGTTCCCCAGGCCGGTGAGGACTTTGAGGTCTTTGCCGATGAGAAAGAGGCTCGGGCAACTGCCGATCGACGGGCATCAGAGCAGCGTCAGTCACGCCTGCAACAGGCGATGGCGTCTCGTCGGGTAACCCTGAACTCGCTATCTGCCCAGGCCCAAGAAGGCGACCTGAAGGAGCTGAACTTGGTGCTTAAGGCCGATGTTCAAGGCTCTATTGAAGCGATTTTGGCCTCTCTGCAGCAGCTGCCGCAAAATGAGGTCCAGATTCGCGTGCTTATGGCTGCACCGGGTGAAATTTCTGAGACAGATGTTGACTTGGCAGCGGCCAGTAATGCGGTGATCATCGGCTTCAATACTACGCTCGCGCCTGGCGCACGCCAGTCTGCAGACCAGTTAGGTGTTGACATTCGCGATTATGACGTCATCTACAAGTTGCTAGAAGACATCGAAGGCGCAATGGAAGGTCTTCTAGAGCCCGAAATGGTTGAAGAGGCCTTGGGTGAAGTGGAAGTGCGTGCGGTGTTCCCGGTTCGCAAGGGCGCGGTAGCCGGCTGCTATGTGCTGTCCGGTAAGGTAACGCGAAACTGCCGCATTCGGGTTATGCGAGGCGGCGACCAAGTGTACGAAGGCAATCTCGATTCGCTCAAGCGTATGCGTGATGACGTGAAGGAAGTCAGCTTTGGCTTCGAGTGCGGCATCGGTGTGGATAACTTTAGCGGTTGGAAGGAAAGCGATCGCATTCATGCCTTCAAGCTGGTGAGTAAGCGTCGCACCCTGAGCGGCTAATGGCAGCGATGGGTTAACGCAATGAGGGGGAGTAGCGTTTAGGTATTATGTATGCCGCGCTGCTCCCCTTTCAGTAGCTGATGATTAGACTGCTGTGCGGCATGAGCGCTTCCTGTGCGGGGGAGATGCCCAAGCTGTTAATGCTTCAGGCATCGTTAAGATAACCTTCTTGTCCTGTGCTGATTGTTAGCCTTTACTGACTGAGTCGGTGACGGTTTGCGGGGGCAATTAGGAACTGATCCCCGGCTAGGTGCTCATTCTGTGACGGTTGGCACGGTTACATTCTCTGAGCTGCGCTATCTTTAAAGTGAAAAGCACCTTGACTTGCAATACAGAGGACTGTATGGCTACTACTTTATCTAATTCGTCAGATGCAAGTGTCTGGCCAAGCTTGAAGCGTGCGATTGCGGCCAGTTCCGGTTTTGAACGTTGGAAGTCTGAGCTATCTGAGCGCGAGCTAGATTGTACGCCCCTGGATGATCTGGTTCGCCGGTATCTGCGGGAGACGCTAGAAACCTTAGCCTACTAGCAGACCTGAGAAACGCGCAGGAAAATGACTCGAAGGGGACTGGTTAATCACCGGTCCCCTTTTTGATGCCTTCCTCCATAACCTTGTAACCTTAGCAAGACCCTGGTTTCAGATTCTGAAACTGGGCGTCTACAGCTTGGCAGCGTTGTCATACTCGGGTGAACACCCTTTGGAGTAGGACGAATGGTTTGGAAAACAGTTTTTTGCCGGAGCTGTATCGCAGGTGTCTTACTGGGGCTATACGGTGTAACGGGCTGTGCCGCCGCCCCCAACTTGACCGAGGTTGCTGGGGATGTCGCTGCAGAAGCGCCGCAGGCTACTATCCCGACCGAGTCTATTGAGCGTGAGGCCGCCGATAGTGCTGCGCTACCGACTGATGCGGCGGTTCCAGCGGGTCGACCGCAGCTCATCAAGCGGGCCAGTCTGACCTTAGAAATAAGTTCTATCGATGAACAACTGGGCGATATTTCTCGACTGATCGCTGCGGAGCAGGGCGATATCCTTGACTTGCAAGATCGCGACCCTAACAGTAACCTGCGTAGTGCTTTTATTCGCATTCGGGTGCCGCAAGGTCGATTAGAGGCACTGATGGAGCGATTAGTTGAGATCGGTAAGGTCGACAGCCGTACCATGACAGCGGAAGACGTTTCGACTCAGTTAGTCGATCTGCAGGCCCGTGTTCGAAATTTGCGTCAGTCGGAAGCGGCACTGCTGGAGATTATGGATCGATCGGGGTCGATTGGCGATGTGCTGGAGGTGTCGCGAGAGCTCAGCAATGTCCGTCAGCAGATTGAGCAGCTGGATGCACAGTACAAGAATTTGCAGACTCAAGTCAGTTACTCTACGTTGGAACTGACGCTCCGCTCTCCGGCGTCAGCTAACGGAGGTCAGCCTCAGCCCCTGGGGCAGACGCTGGGGAACACCTGGCAGTCGGCAACGCAGTCAGTGGGGGAACTAACGACCGGCCTGTTGCAGTTGGGGCTTTGGATTTTGGCCTACAGCCCATACTTGGCGATAGTTGCGATCGCAACTGCCCTGGGCTATCGCAGTCTGCGCCGTCCGGGCTCCGAAGGTGGCCAAAGCTAAGTGACTGGCGTGAGGCTGTAGTAGCCTTGGTACCAGTTCACAAACTGCTTAATCCCTTCAGATAGGGGCGTACTGGGTTTGAAACCGACATCGGTCATCAGGTCGCTGACATCAGCGTAGGTGGCTTCGACATCCCCAGGCTGCATAGGCATCATGATTTTCTCAGCCGTCTTGCCCAGGGCAGCTTCGATGGTCTCAATAAAGTCCATCAGTAACACAGGGCTGTGGTTACCGATGTTGTACACCTTGTAGGGGGCTGCCGTGCGGAAGGCCGGATCTTCAATGGGTTGAGGCAGCTGAGCCAGGACCCTTACGATGCCCTCAACAACATCGTCGATGTAGGTAAAGTCCCGCCGCATTTTGCCATGGTTATAGACATGAATCGGGCGATTGTTGGCGATGGCATCGACGAACTTAAAGTAAGCCATGTCAGGCCGCCCCCAAGGACCATACACCGTAAAAAATCGTAGCCCCGTGGTCGGCAATTGGTATAGATGACTGTAAGAATGCGCCATCAGCTCATTGGCTTTCTTCGTGGCTGCATACAGAGATACTGGGTGATCGACATTATCTGTGGTGGCAAAGGGGACTTGACGGTTAGCACCATAGACGGAGCTAGAAGATGCATAGACCAAATGCGCAACATTGGTTTGGCGGCAGCCCTCGAGCACATGGATAAAGCCCGTCAGATTACTGTCGGCATAGGCATAGGGATTTTGGAGGGAGTAACGTACACCCGCTTGGGCGGCTAAGTGGACAACCCGATCAAAACGTTGAGATGCGAATAGCCGGGCCATACCCTCACGGTCCGCTAAGTCCAACTGCTCAAATTGGAAGTTGGCCTGGGTTTTAAGCTGGGCCAAGCGACCCTGCTTGAGGCTGACATCGTAATAGTCGTTCAAGTTATCAATACCGTAAACCTGTTCTCCATTTGCCAGGAGCCGCTGTGTTAAAAAGTAGCCGATGAATCCAGCAGCGCCGGTGACTAAGATTTTCATTCGGGTTCAATCCTTACAAGGGGACTCATAACAAAGGGACGAATATCGAGCAGAGGGGGAACAGGCTGGCCAAACCCATCCGCTGCAAAGCGTGAATGGATTTATTCTGCACAGATTGGCGGTAGGATTCCGCACAGGTGGCAGTCGTCAACAAGGTGCTTAGGCTCGTCTGTAAACCCTGCATTCTGCAACCACGGCTGCTATTGCAATATGCCCAGATGGGTGGGAGCGGTTGCTACTCGGGGAGCAATCCGTGAAGCAGTCTGAACAGAGTAACTGAATGCTCTGAATGATTTACAGTCTATGCGTGCCTTAGCGATCAGAGCGAAGACAATATAGCCGTCGCCAGATCCATTGGGGCAAGGCTGAGACGCCATGACGTTCTCTGCCTTGCGAGCTCACTGACCCGGTGTCCTTACGTAAATGACGCTAGCTATAGTGCTTGCCACTTTATCTAGGACATGTTTGGCCTCCACGTATGCAGTATTGGAGCCAAACGGTCCGCAACCACGCACAAATGGTTGTGGCAGTTGCTATACGTATTCTGTTTCATACTCTAGTGACCAACGCGAAGAAGTGGTTGCATCAGGGCGGCAGTTCATTGGATTTTGTAGAAATTATCAAGTTCTATTGATGATTGCTGAGCCCTGAAATGCGACGACGGTGATCGCTGGCCCGGCGAGAACCTGCCACGATGAGGTCGGCCAAAGGATTTTCGCTATAGCGCTTGTCACTTTGCTTTTAAGGAAATAGGCCTATTTCCTTCCAGGGCTGATCCAGTAAGCAGTGCTGGGGAAATCGCTTCTAAGAAAATGGCCCAATAGGCGTATTTTCTTCCAGGGTTAACCCAGCGCACCGTGTTGGGCCAAGCGCTTAGGACAATTCTGGTGCTTAAGTTCCCAGCATGCTCGCAAAGGGGCCCGCCGTCGCTACAAATACCCTGACTGGGGGGACGGCGATAGCGGGCGAAACGGTGTCGGATTATCCCGTTGTGGCCACCGGCCATTCAGAGGGGTGCCAAGGGCAAAATGCTGCTTTAGGACAGGGGGTAAGAAACCGGTGTGTTAGTAACTTGAACTTCTGCTGAGGACCGTCATCTTCTTAATAGAAATTAGTGTGAGTTTAAACCTGCACAGATATGGGTTCTCTTCGCTGAGGTTGGCTTTCATCGGGGGATTGGCCGTAAGTAAAACAGCGGCCTGTTCTATTTCTTGGGACAAATAATAATTCTTTGAGCGCAGTAATATACTTTGCCCGTTTGGATTTCAGCTTCAGTGCTACGATTGCCAAATGCAGAAAAATCGAAAGAACTGAAAGGAACGCTAATGGAAGAATTTGATAAGTCGATATCCATTGATGGACGGGATATTCGACTCAAGGTCGGTTTATTTGCGCCCCAGGCTGGGGGCTCAGTGCTAATCCAATCGGGCGACACGGCAGTATTGGTGACAGCAACTCAATCCACCGCTCGTGAGGGCATTGACTTTTTGCCGCTGCTGGTGGATTACGAAGAGCGTCTTTATGCCGCTGGCCGTATTCCCGGGGGCTTTTTGCGCCGGGAAGGGCGCCCGCCAGAGCGGGCAACCTTGACGTCTCGTCTGATTGACCGGCCCATGCGGCCGCTGTTTCCAGGGTGGATGCGCGACGACATTCAGATTGTTGCGACAACGGTTTCGATGGATGAAGCTGTTCCCCCAGATGTATTAGCCGCAACGGGTGCCTCTGTGGCAGTGCAGCTCGCTAAGATTCCTTTCAATGGCCCAATGGCCGCCGTTCGGGTAGGACTTGTTGGGGATGACTTTATTATTAATCCCACCTATAAAGAGATTGAGGAGGGGGATTTAGATCTGGTGGTGGCAGGTTCACCGGACGGGGTGATCATGGTAGAAGCGGGCGCCAACCAGCTGCCCGAACAGGACATGATCGAGGCTATCGACTTTGGCTATGAGGTTGTACAAGACCTGATCCGTGCCCAAAAAGAGATGATGGCTGAACTGGGAATTGACTCGGTCACCTTGGACGCTCCGACCACAGATCCCACTCTGGCTGACTTTATTGGTGAGCGGGCAACGGACAAAATTAAGGATGTGCTCAAAGAGTTTGAGCTGTCTAAGCCGGAACGGGACGAGAAACTCGACGCTATTAAGGCTGATATCTCTGCCGAGATTGACGAATTGCCTGAAGATAGCCCCGTTAAGGTGGCCGTGAGCGCAAATGGCAAGGCCTTTGGCAATGCCTATAAGTCGTTGACCAAGACGCTGATGCGAGCTCAAATTGTCAACGACAAGATCCGTGTTGATGGTCGCAAGCTCGATCAGGTGCGTCCGATTACGTCGCGCACCCATGTCCTGCCGGATCGCGTTCACGGCAGTGCGTTGTTTAAGCGTGGTCTGACCCAGGTGATGTCCATTGCTACCTTAGGGACTCCCGGGGATGCTCAAATGATGGACGACTTACACCCTGACGACGAGAAGCGCTACCTGCACCACTACAACTTTCCGCCGTATTCTGTGGGTGAGACGCGGCCCATGCGCTCTCCGGGACGCCGCGAGGTCGGCCACGGTGCGCTGGCTGAGCGAGCATTGGTGCCGGTGCTGCCACAGGCTAGTGACTTTCCCTACGTCATTCGTGTGGTATCAGAGGTGCTGTCCTCCAATGGTTCTACCTCCATGGGATCGGTTTGCGGTTCTACTCTATCGCTGATGGACGCAGGGGTTCCCCTGAGCAAGCCCGTCAGTGGCGCGGCGATGGGTCTGATCAAAGAAGGTGAGGACGTCCGTATCCTGACGGACATCCAAGGCATTGAGGATTTCCTCGGGGATATGGACTTTAAGGTGGCGGGTACCGACACTGGCATTACGGCCCTGCAGATGGATATGAAGATCACAGGCCTACCCATGTCGGTGATTGCCGATGCCATTAACCAGGCCAAGCCCGCGCGTCTGCATATTCTCTCGAAGATGCTGGAGGCGATTAGTGCGCCCCGTGAGCAGTTGTCGCCCTACGCGCCCCGACTGCTCTCCTTCAAGATCAATCCAGAGCAGATTGGTGCGGTTATTGGCCCGGGTGGTAAGCAGATCAAGGCTATCACTGAGCAAACCGGTGCCAAGGTTGATATTGAAGACGACGGTACAGTAACCGTTTCTTCTCTGGACGGCGCCCAGGCTGAAGCCGCCCAGAAGATGATTGAAAACATCACCTATAAACCCACCGCGGGC
>JBCBOC010000126.1:0-7969 GCA_039821475.1 Cyanobacteria bacterium J06632_22
AAGCCAAACTCATGGCCTACTGTCGCTATACCCAGTTGGAGGTCCTCACCCCTGAGGCCCTGACAGACAAAATTCAGACCCAGCTCGAAGCACACAACCTGAAGCCTGGAACTGCGGGTTCAAAGCTTAATTTATAGCGCTCGCCACTTTGCCTAGGACAGTTCTGGCTGTGAAACCCCTGGTATTGGAGCCAAGTGGCCCGCAACCGCGCACAAACATTTATGGCGGTTGCTATAAACGAAATTCAGCCGGTTCTTTCCCGTCGAAGTCACATTACTCAGAAACAACAAAATTCTCTCATCCAAGCGCTTCAGGCTTGTCTGATGATTTCTCCCATTCGGCCAACGCTAAGCCACTGGTTCAAAACGACGTGGCAGCCCTCGAGCCGTCTGACCTCACAGATACTGGTAGACCACATCACAGGCCAAATCGCAGACTATCTTAAAGACCAGCCAACGTTCGAGCCCCGCCAGCTCTCAGCAGATATTGCACAGCTGATAAAGCAGACGGTGCGATCGCACCTTCCCCTGCTGTCTCTAACCGCGCGACCAAATCTCTCTTTACCGCACACCCAGACCTGGAAAGACGCCCTAGAAACCCGCCGCGACCTGACAGTCATAGAAATTCAGAACATTCTAGAGCACACTCAAACGCCTGGCACCAAACCCGTCGCTGGATACAGCGCCCATGGCAAAACATTAGCAACAAACTCAGCAAAGAGACCGAACAGTCTATGGCAATGGTGCGCTCTCAAATTATAGTGCCGTTGAGTCTGCCCAGCACCCCCTAGAAGCCCAGGCCACAGCCGTCCAGCGCCAGGCCGATGCAGTAGACAGCAGGTTACCATCGCCGCCTGGTGGCTGTTTATCAGTTTGCTGTGTTCAGGCACAGCCTGCCGGGGCTGGCTGGCCAGCCGGTATTAAAGCACTCGACACCTGCGCACGGTATTGAGCCGTCAGGCTTAAAAACCTGCCTTGGCAACGTGCCAG
This sequence comes from Cyanobacteria bacterium J06632_22, assembly GCA_039821475.1. Taxonomy (GTDB): domain Bacteria; phylum Cyanobacteriota; class Cyanobacteriia; order Phormidesmidales; family Phormidesmidaceae; genus CAWUKV01. The sequence goes on from JBCBOC010000126.1 coordinate 990, forward strand.
ATACCATTTATTCCTGCCGGAACCAAGCCGTCAGGGCCACCGCCAAGGCATCGGCGGCATCGTCCGGTTTCGGAATTCTGTCTAACTTCAGCTCGCGGGCTACGGCCTCCTGCACGGCTGCCTTATCGGCATTACCATAGCCCGTTAGGGATTGTTTAATCTGCGCCGGGGTGAACTCAACAAACGGCAGTCGATGCTGCGCCAAGACCAACATCACCACCCCCCGTGCCTGGGCCACCAAAATCGTGTTGCCCATCCGGTAAAAAAACAGCTTCTCGATGGAAATCGAATCCGGCTTGTAGGTCTCGATCAGACTGTGCAAGTCATCGTGAATCGTACACAGACGCGACCCAACTTCAGTACCGGCCGGCGTTTCCACAATGCCAAAATCCACCACCTGGATATCCGGCGAGGTATGCCGCATCGTGGCAGGGTCGTAGTCGATAATGCCAAAACCAAGAATGGCCAGGCCCGGATCAAGGCCAAGAATGCGCTTCACTAAGGCAGTTCGGATGAGACAGCTCAGCACCTGCCCCCAATCGCGCTTTCCCATTGGACCGAGCGCTGAGTGAGTAACCCAACCAGGCAAAAACTCAAAGCCCCACTTCTGGAGAAGAGGGACCTAGGGTCAGGGCAGACAATACAAGAATACTATCTTGCAGTCATCTTGCCCGCGGAAGACGCATTTCTTATCGCGTCTTTTATGACGCATTATTATGCCACCGGCTATCGCGCACCCACCGGCTTACGCCCGTTGCTATCCGCCTCAGGAATCGCCACGCCAAATACCGTGCCAAAGGTTTTCTCAACTTTGAAGCCAGAGTCGATGGACTCCAACGGATCTTTGCGGAGGCGGTGGCGCAGGCATAGGGCAATCACCCGCTGGATGTCGTCTAGGGTGACCTCGGTGCGGCCTTCATAAGCGGCCAGGGCCTTGGCGGCGCGGTTGCTGACAATGTCGCCCCGCAGACCGTCTACATCTAGCTCGGAGCAGACCTGAGAAATTTGCACCCGGTGCTCCTTATCCAAGGTGACGTCCTTAAGACGATTCTGGGCGCTGATGATACGGTCCTGTAGGGTCTTTTGCTCGGTCTCGTACTGGGCCAGGAAGCCCTTGGGGTCTTGGTCAAACTCAGACCGCTGCTCAACGATGCGAACGCGCTGCTCAGGGTCTTTAACGGTGCGGATTTCGGCATGCATGCCAAAACGGTCCAACAACTGGGGACGCAGTTCGCCTTCCTCGGGGTTGCCCGAACCAATCAGGACAAACTGGGCTGGGTGCTGAATGGAAATGCCTTCTCGCTCGACGGTATTACGACCCGATGCCGCAGAGTCCAGCAGTACATCCACCAGGTGGTCATCCAGCAGGTTGACCTCGTCCACATACAGCAGGCCCCGGTTGGCCTTGGCTAGGAGACCCGGTTCAAAGGCTTTGACGCCCTCGGACAGGGCTTTTTCAATGTCGATGGTGCCGCAGACGCGATCTTCGGTCGCACCCAGGGGCAGGTCGATCATTGGCACCTTTTTCTTCCCCGTGGGAATGGTCTCCCCCTCGCGCTCACGCTTCACGTCAGCATCTTCCGGAGCGCGGTTGAACGGGTCATCGGCCACCACGTCAATTTCGGGCAGCAGGTCAGCCAACGCCCGGATAGTGGTGGATTTACCGGTGCCGCGATCGCCCATGATCATAACGCCACCGATTTTCGGATCGATCACGTTGAGAATCAGGGCCAACTTCATGTCTTCTTGCCCAATGACGGCAGTAAAGGGAAAGACGGGGCGGCGAGTAGCGGTGGCTGTGGTCACAGGGCTATAGGATATTGAGAATTTTGACTATTTTTAATTCTGCCATAGAGAGTTATCGCTTTAGCGACTTTACGCAGAACGCAAACCATGTTGTGTACTGCGCTGGCCTAATCGGCTGTGATCATCGGAAATCGTTTCCGTAGCCGTTCCTAAGACGGCTGTAGACCTCTGGCAGGCCTACGTTGCCAATCTCAGTACATCGGGACAATTCAAGGCATTTCAAAATACGAAGTCTTTCGATCAATGCCCCTACGGGTTTCCTGTGACTGGGTAATTTAGGTACAGCATGGCCAATGGCTACAGGCCCGCTCCGTCACACAAAACGCCCCACCCTCCTTCCGAATCGGTCACATCACCCACCCATTAATCGTTCGCCAATTTTTCTGGCTGGAACCATGTTAAATTCCTCCAAACTTAAGCTTGGACAGAAGTTCACTTTAATGCTGCTGGCGGTTTTTGTCAGCGGCATTATCATGAGCGGCATCGCGCTGGATCGACTGTTGAACTACACCGCCCAAGCGGAACTGACGACGAAAGCGCTGATGTTGATGGAAACGATGAACGCGGTCCGCGAGTACACCGTAGCGGAAGTGCGTCCAGAGTTGGCCGAACGGTCTGAGGTTGAGTTTTTGCCAGAGACGGTACCGAGCTACTCCGCCCATACAGTGTTTGAGACCCTGCATTCGAATCCAGAATATCAAGACTTTTTCTATAAGGAAGCTGTCCTTAACCCGACAAATCCCAAGGATAAGGCTGATGAATTCGAAGCATCTCTGGTGAGCGTCTTCCAGCGCGCTGACAGTGAACCCCAGATCAGTGGATTCAGAAGTACCCTGGGCGGCGGACTGTACTACATTGCCCGACCGATCCAGATTAAGCAGGAAACTTGTCTGGCCTGTCACAGCACGGCAGACCGTGCACCACAGCCCATGATTGATCTCTACGGCGATCAAAATGGGTTTGGCTGGGAGCTCAATGAAATTGTCGGCACGCAGGTAATTTCAGTGCCTGCAGAGCGAGTCTTGAATAAGGCGAAGCGATCGTTGGCGGTGATGTTGGGTGTGTTTGCCGTGGTGTTTGCGATCGCAGTTCTTCTGGTCAACCTTTGGCTCAAGCGCTACGTGGTGCGTCCCCTAAACCGCATGGCCGCCACCGCCGAAGCCGTTAGCCTAGGCGACACCGAAGCCGAGTTTATCAAGCGCTCCGATGACGAAGTGGGCAAGCTGACCGATTCTTTTAACCGCATGCGCCTGAGCTTGCAAATGGCCATGCAGCGACTAGAGCGCTATCGCGGCAACCGTAGCCGCGGGTCTGGTAGCAATCCCGGCGGTGGCCCCAGTAACTACTCCAAGTAGCCACCCCCCGCTACAGGCTTTTTCCCTGATTTCCATCAAATAGCCTGATGGTTCTAAGGCTTCAGTTCACGACATACTGCCCGTGTCGTAACTGGAGCCTTCACCATGTTTGGACGTGCAGGGGCGATGGCGCTAGCGGTCCTGGGCGTGGTGATGTACCACACCGCGCAAAAGGCTCAGCCCACTACGCTGAGCTTGTTTTGGCTGTTAACAGTGGCCTATCTGGTGGCCGGGACGCTATCTCTCAGCATCTGTTTACTGGTGCCAGCCATGCGTCCCGCTGCCGTTGTCCTCCCCAAAGCGTCAGTCCTGCTGGGCATCGCCATTTTAGTTATTGAGGTGGGCTACCTACTGGTGTATCGCGCCGGTTGGAATGTGGGTGTTGCCGGTGCCATGAGCAACACGGCTGCGGTGCTGGTCCTGCTGCCGATAGGGATCCTTGTGTTTGGAGAAAAGCTCACAGTAACTCAACTCCTGGGTCTCGCACTGTGTAGTGGTGGTTTGTTTTTGACCGCAAAGCCCTAAACAACGAGCCCCTTACACTGCGCTCTCATCCTGAGACGGAAAGCGCCCATCGGGAATCACAGGGCTCCGACCTAGTGCAGCGTTAAGACTCAAAATTTGGGTCATGCCAGTGAAGTAGTGATGGGTGAATCGTGAAGTAGCATTTGGCCGTAAGCCCCTTTGACGTAAAGACGTTTGACGACTTCACTACTGCTCTATTTCACTATCGCTCTATTTCACGGCCATCGCCGCCCCTAATTCCTAAGCTGGACAGACCACTAACCTAAACGCCAAGACTAAACCCCACTGAGCTGCTGGCGGAATTCTTGAGCTTTTTGGCCGTCTGGGATTTCGGCGGCCAGCCGATCAATCAGGGCTGGCGCGCTGAGGTTGGGGTAATCGGCCATGGTGTCTTCCAAAATCATGTCCGCCATCGGCCCGACGCACTGGGTCAGCGCCTCTCGGCAACGGTCGACAAAGGCCGGGTTCAGGGGCTGACTTTGGAGCACGGTGCTGGTCTCTAGCTGACTTTGGCTGGAGGTTTGACTGCCGCCGGGCAAGCGAATGTGACTCAAAAAGGCCGTGGCCTGGTCTGCATCCGAAATTTGCCCCGCCAAGATCGTGACTAATTCCTGCGGCGTTGCGGTGGGATAGTCTTCCAGCGTTTCCTCAACCACCAAATCAGCAATAGGACCGATGCAGCGACTCAGTTCCTCACGGCACTGGGATAAAAAGCTAGGGTCAACGGTGGATAACTGCTGCTCGGGCGGTGCCATCGTCATCGCAGCCAACGGACGGGGGGGCAGCGGCGGCGGCACCTGGCTCAGACTTTTGGTCACTTCTACCGGCAGCAGCGGCTCAAGCTGTTGCATCACAGCGCGCGCTGACGGGTAGCGGGCCTTGGGCTGCTGCCGAGTCATAGTGCTCAGAATCGTGGCTAGCTGGGGCCCCACTTGTACGTATCGCTGCCATTCCCAATCCAGGGTGTGCTGATCCATTAGATCCCGGGGATGCTTGCCCGTCAGCAAGACTAAAGCCGTGACACCGAGGGCATACAGGTCGCTGGAGGGATTGCACTTGCCAAAGCGCAGCTGTTCTGGCGGCGAGTAGCCAAATTTGCCCACAACGGTGGCCGATTTCTGAATAGAGCCATTGGCATTGTCTTCCCCATCGCCTTCATCGGATAGCGGATCGGACATGGTGTTGTTGACTAAGCCAAAATCAATCAGCACCGGCAGATCGCGCTCATGGGAGTACATAATGTTCTCCGGCGAAATGTCCCGATGCATAATATTGAGGCTGTGTAGGTAGTCCAGCACCTGAAGCATGTGGGCTAACCAGGGAATAATCTCGTCTTCGGTAAACAGCTGTGCCTGCTTTTTACGGTGTTGCAGCAGCTTAAGGTAGGTCACGCCATCGATGTATTCCTGCACAATGAACAGCCGCTGGGACTGCGTGAAGCAGGCCATAAACTTAGGTATCTGCGGATGATCGATACGGTAAAGGGTCTTGGCTTCGCGCTTGAACAGGTCAATGGCCTTTTTCAGGGATTTGCCTTGGCTTTTGACCGGGCGGAGTTCCTTGAGGACGCACAGCTCGCCAAACCGCTGGGTGTCTTCGGCTAGGTAGGAGATGCCAAAACCGCCCTGACCCAACATTTGCTTGATGGTATAGCGCCCCGCAATTTTGGCATTGGCAGGCAGCATTTTTGCCGGAGGCTCCGGGTCGGTCGACTCTGTTTCCGGGGAAACGGCGTCTGACTCTAGCAGGGTCTTAGCATCGGAGATGGTCTCTGTATCTGCAGCAGGATCGTTCACCGTCAGGTGGTAAACCGTTACCGGCTCCTGAATATTTTTGAGCTGCAGTGGTCCGACCCGCTCAGCGTTCAGCGGCAGTCGGGCCTTGACCACGTCGTACACGACCTGGGACAGACAAATGCCACCGGGTTTGGCCTGGGTCTGGAGACGGGCCGCAATATTCACGCCGTTGCCCATCACGTCGGAATTGTTAAAGAACACATCCCCCAGATGAATGCCGACACGGTGAACCAGACTGTCTTCGGTTTGCAGACTCAGCGCCTTTTGGATTGCGATCGCACAGCTTACCGCCTGTACCGCACTGACAAAATACATCAGCAATCCATCACCGGTGGACTTGAGCACCCGCCCGTTGAAGTCCTTACACTGACCTGCCATACGCTTCAGATCCTGGTTGATCTGTCGGAGCGTACGTTCCTCATCCACCGACATACGCGCGCTAAAACCCACCGCATCCGTGACCACAATGGCGGCCAGGGCTCGCTGTCCTTGATTGGGATCGGGAAAGTCGCTGGGCATAGCAGGTTTCGTTAGACAGACAGGAACAACGGTCATAGCTTTTGGTACAGAGTGACATAGCCCATTCCAGACAAACTGAGAAGAAACTTAGAATGCACTGGAAACTGCATTTGGGAATGCATGCAAGGCCGGTGACTCCTAGCCTAAAGTAGACCGCTTATCGAAAAAGTGTCATTTTCTGACAACGCTCTGACCCATAGCGGATCAATATCAACATTTAGATATACAGATTTAGAGATACGGATTCTGTCCCACCCAGTCCCACCCACTGGAGTGGCGACTTTACCCCCTCCGTTACAAAGCCCCCTCTAGGACAGCCCGTACGATGGTCCTTAGGACAAAGAGACGTATGGTGCAGGTCACGTACGAGCACGCATGCAAGTGATACTTGCTGCTGTCGTCTCGCCAGACTGAACAAGCCCAACTCTGAACAAGCCAAACTGCCGACTATGCCGAACGAGCCAGCAGCGGGTCAAGGGCCTGCTGACCATTCAGCGCATAGAGGTCATCACACCCCCCAATATGCTGCCCATTAATAAAGATTTGCGGCACGCTGCGACGTCCGGCCGAGCGAGTCGCCATCTGATCGCGAGCCGCCGCATCGCCATCAATTTTGTACTCGGTATAGTCGACGCCCTTCCACCACAGCAATAGCTTGGCGCGAATGCAGTAGGGGCAGGTCTGCCAGGTATAAATCTCCACCGCCGCTGGCACAGTAGGGCGGTTCAACAGGCGTTGTAATAGTTGCATCGGTGTAGAAATACGCTCACTTCCCCCTATCCTACTGAACCCCTCAGCATTGCGCCGCGACGAGCGCTCACCGGCAGCAACTGGCACACAGGTGAGCAACCGCGCGTCACGCAGCGCTCTAAACGTGAAAGTTAGCCATCACAGGTGGCTTACCCATCGTGCTTAACACGATCAACCTCCGAAATTGGCCTCTGCCCCACTGATGTGTATTGAGAATAAACATCAGTGG
>JBCBOC010000538.1:0-3567 GCA_039821475.1 Cyanobacteria bacterium J06632_22
CTGACGCCAGCGTTTATGGCCCAGCGACACCGTCTGACTCAGCAAAAGGGCGCTCGGTTTGCACCAGGGGCGTTTGTTACAGCGGGCCTGGATCCAATGACTGACCGAAAAGAATGGCTGCGGGTGTCTACAGCTGCGACAGATAAACGTATCCAGACCCATGTGATTGTGGCAGACCAGGCACCACCCAAGTCTTTGGCTGAGATGAAAGCATTGTCTGAGCTGCCGGGTGTGCACAGTACTCGCTTGCCCGGGTCATTGGGACTGTACGAAGAGCATGGGGAAAAGGTAGGACAGAGCGCCCTAGCGGTTTTCTCGGCGTAATGTAGTTTGAAGAGATTTTTTAAGGAGAGTTTTGATGTCAGTGAATTACGACAGCGTGCCGGTCACCGTCTTGACAGGTTACTTGGGTGCAGGCAAAACCACGTTGCTCAATCGCATTCTCACCCACGAGCACGGCAAGAAGGTCGCCGTGATTGTCAACGAGTTTGGCGAAGTGGGCATTGATAACCAGCTGGTCATCGATGCAGATGAAGAGGTTTTTGAGATGAACAACGGCTGCATCTGTTGCACGGTGAGGGGGGACCTAATTCGCATTATTGGCAACCTGATGAAGCGGCGCGATCGCTTTGATCATCTGGTGATCGAAACCACAGGGCTTGCCGACCCTGCGCCAGTGATTCAGACCTTCTTTGTGGACGATGAGGTGCAAACGCAGGCTCGGCTAGATGCGGTAGTGACTGTGGTGGATGCTCGCCATATATGGCAGCACTGGGAAGCCGATGAAGCAGTCGAACAGATTGCCTTTGCCGATGTGATTTTGCTGAATAAGACGGATTTGGTGACAGCTGACGAGCTAGCCGAACTGGAAAAACGGATTCGGGGGATGAATGCGATCGCAAAGATCTACCGCACCCGCGACGCACAAATCGAGATGGACGCGCTGCTAGGTATTAAGGCCTTTGATCTCAATCAAGCGCTGCAGATTGATCCCGATTTTCTGGGAGAAGACGCCCACGAGCACGACGAAACGGTCGGCTCAATCGCCCTAGTCGAGTCGGGCGAACTCGATGGCGAAAAGCTGAATAACTGGCTGGGCGAACTGCTGCGCGACCACGGCCCAGATATTTTCCGCATGAAAGGCATCCTTAACATAGCCGGCGAGGACGAGCGCTTTGTCTTTCAGGGGGTGCACATGCTGTTTGACGGTCGCCCCGATCGCCCCTGGCGGCCTGACGAAGCCCGCAAAAACGAGCTGGTCTTTATTGGGCGCAACCTGGAACAGCTCCAACTGGCGGACCGCTTTCGCGATTGCCTGGTGAGCGCTTGATGGCTAGCAAGAAAGCAAAAGGAGCAACCAAGACAAAAACAGCGCTGACGCTGCTGTGGCAGACCCAGTTGCAAGAATATGTGACGGCCATTGCCTGGTGCCCAACGGGTGACCGGCTCGCTGCCAGCTCCGCCGCAGGAGAGGTCGTCATTTATTCGCTTAGAGGTGGTGAGCGCACCGTTCTGCAAACTGAGCAGGGCGAATCTGTCGATGCGCTAGCTATCTCTGCCGATGGGCGGTTTCTGGCAGCAGGGGGGCAGTCTGGCACCGTCTGGATTTGGCAGCTTCAGGGTGGTGATATTTCGCTTATCACAACCCTGCCCCACAAGCGTACCTGGATTGACTGCTTGCGGTGGCACCCCCACCTACCGCTGCTGGCCCTTGGTCTGGGGCGCTATGCCCAGGTGTGGGACGCTGCAGCGCAAACAGTCATCACCACACTAAGTTTTGACGCCTCTTCGGTGCTCGATATTGACTGGCATCCCGAGGGGCAGCAGCTGTCTTTAGGGGGCAACCAGAGCATCAAAACCTGGCAGGTGTCAGACTGGGATGACGACCCAGAGGTGCGCGAGATTGGCGGGGCCAGCGGCGCAATTGCCTGGTCACCGGACGGTATTTACCTGGCGTCGGGCAACAACGATCGCTCAGTGATGGTCTGGCCCCAAGACGACGACCCGTGGCGAATGACGGGCTTTCCGGGCAAAGTTCGAGAGTTGGCTTGGTCTCGGCCTATCAACGGCGGTGCCCCGATACTGGCTTCGGTGTGTGGTGAGGGCATTGTGGTTTGGCGCAAAGCGGCTGAGTCATCGGAGGGCTGGAAACCTAGAGTGCTAGACCCCCATGAGGGGACGGTACGCGGGGTGGCGTTTCAATCCGGCAGTTTACTGCTGGCCACCGCCGCTGAGGATGGGCGTTTGTGTCTATGGTCTAAGGCGGCTCGGTTGGGACAAGTGCTGACCGGGACTGCTGATGGATTCTCTTGTTTAAGCTGGTCTCCTGATGGGACGAATTTAGCTGCGGGGGGCAGTCAGGGGGAAGTCTTGGTGTGGGCTGCGGGGAAGGCAGGACAGGGGTTTGGGTAAGAATAATGCTCTCTACTTGAGACGTTTTGGACACAAATATTGAGAGTTAGAGCCAAATCTCGAAGAGGATCCCTTGGATATAGCTTTGGGCACTTCGCTTGAGCCTCCGAGTATGGCGATTCCCTTGGCGTAGTGCACTTCATGCCGCGCAATCCGGCTCAATCTTTTCGCAGATTGCTATAAAAAAGCAACCCCTTTGCCTATTTCACTGGGTTGCCATAACGATCAAAATTCACAAGTTTAGTTGGTGACAAGCAAAGATGAGTCGGGTGCTATCTCAACACAGAGTTCACCATGACACGAGTTCACTTCAACCAATACGTGAGAAAGAGACGAGATATGGCCGAGTAAATGTTTGTAATAATCTGGTTTTTGTGGATAGTGTGTTACCACCGAAACGGTGGCAGATAGAGAATCTTGGCTGATACGCCAGACGTGCAAATCAACCACTCGATTGTCCGCATTGTTTTCAATCGCGCTCACAATATCCAGCTTGATGTGTTTATCAATGCCGCCATCTAGCAAAATTGAGCTTGTCTCTTTCAACAGGTCATAGGCCCATTTCGTAATAACTGCGGCACCGACTAAGCCCATGGCAGCATCCAACCAGACCCAACCGAAAAACTTCCCAGCAAATAAAGCAACGATAGCCAAAACCGAAGTCAGTGCATCTGCCAAGACATGTATATAGGCCGCCCTAAGGTTGTGATCCGTATGATGGTGGTGATCGTGTCCCCCATGGTGGGAGTGATGATGGCCATGGTCATGTTCTCCATGCAGCAACCAAGCACTGACTAAGTTGACGACTAATCCCAAGCAGGCAACCCCGATCGCCTCATTAAACTGAATTCCTTGAGGCTGAAAAAACCGCTCGATTGATTCCAACGCCATCACAAACGCGACCACTGCAAGAGCTACCGCACTAGCAAACCCACCCAGTACACTCACCTTGCCAGTACCAAAGGTGTACCGACTATCCGTGGCGTGTTTGCGCGCATATCGATAGGCAAACACTGTAATGCCAAACGCAGCAACGTGAGTGGCCATATGCCAGCCATCAGCCAACAATGCCATCGAACCAAAAACAGTACCGGCAATAATTTCAACCACCATCGTGATGGCGGTAATGAGCATCACAATCTGGGTATTTCTTTC
>JBCBOC010000190.1:0-6780 GCA_039821475.1 Cyanobacteria bacterium J06632_22
ATTTGATTGCGAGCACTCCCCATACCCGTCAGGATAGGAATCGTTACATTTGGGTCAACCTGGGACCAGTCGTCCCCCGGCAAAATACCCACCGAGATTCCGCCAGCAGCCGCGGCCCCAGCACAGGCCGCAGCCATTACCCCTGCCATTCGACCACCCGTCAGCAAAATCCATCTGTGGCAAGCAATTTGGTAACCCAACTCATAGGCGAGGTCCAGGATATCGGGCGAGGCCTGGGCAGGTCCCATGACGCCCACAATGGGGGCGGCTGCCGTCAACGTCGAGTAGCGCATTTCGTCGGATGCTGTCTGAACCAGACGAAATAGTGTCATTCGTTACCCCTAATATCGCCTGTTTCTTGTCGAATGATAGAAGTCACGCGCTCAGTAAAAGCAACACTCTAAATAAAGTCAACACTCTCGTCAGTTCTAGAGAAAGGTTAAGAAGCGCATCATTGTATAGCTTCGTTTCTTAAGCTGGATAGAGCGATTTTTATTGGTTCGTCTGACTGCCCCGCTGTCGCCCCACAACAGCCCTCAAAACAGCTCCAACCAGTTCCCATAGCAGGCGTGCCTCTAACCTCTTCAACCCAGCTGATGGCCTAGCTCAGGCCGTCGGCATGTCTTGTCTGCTGCCCGTTGATTTCGTCGCACCGATGCTATCTTTTCTCCGTCATTCACCGTCTCGCTCGTTAGTTAGCCTGCTTCGCCTAAATTCCCTGAGCACTCGCCAGCCCAATTCCCGCCAACGCATTAGCCAAAGGAGCGGACGACAGGTTGGTCAGCAGCTGGGACAAAGGGGTGTTCTGGCATTATTGGGTGCGATCGCACTATGGGGTACTCCAGCCACAACCCTCAATCCCATCATCCGGCCCGCCACCGCCGCTGAGCAGATTAATCTCAGAGTAGGTCCCCTGCGTCAAACGATTTACGTCAGCGACCTCGCCCTGTTTGCCGAAAGCGGCGTGGTCCCAGATCGCCTCAAGCTCTATCAAACTGTACTGACGCCAGACGTGAGAGCGGTACTCAACAATCGCTTGGCACTCGATCCGGCCATTGGCGAACGCATGGTCGAAGATGTGCTGGCCTCGCCCAATGGAGAGCTGCTCCTAGATGCCTTGGGCACCGTTGTGCCGGGTCTAACGGTCGAACAAATACAGACAGCAGTCCACACCGCCGCGGCTGATACTGCCGGTCTAAATGTGCTGGGCGTCCTACAGGCGATTCCCCAGGAATCGTTAGATATAGATCTGACCGCCGCAGTCGGCATGGTCTCTCAGCTCAACCTATCTCGACTAGAAGGACAGGCCCTCAGCAGCGTCTTAGCCCATGGATTACTGGTGGCCAACCCTCCTGCCCTGCCAGATACCATGGACCCTGCCCAGGCTGGCCCACAGCCCGTTGGCCAACGACACTTTAGCTTCTACGATGCCGACCGACAGCGCAAGATCGCCCTCGACGTATACCGAGGCGTGTACGACAAGGATGCACCACTGGTCGTCCTCTCCCATGGGTTTGGCGCAGATCGACAGTTTCTCACCTACATGGCTGAGCATTTGGCTTCCCATGGACTGACCGTCGTTTCTATCGAACATCCGGGTAGTAATGTCGAGGCCCTGACCCAAACCCCCCTCGATCCCAACGTTTTGCAACGGCCGGGGCGGCTACTCCCGGCCACAGAGTTTATTGATCGTCCCCTAGACGTCACCTTCGTCCTTGACCGACTGGAATGGATGAATCGGTCCTCCACGGTCCTCCGCCGTCGACCCATTAACACTGAAACAGCAGTAGTCATCGGCCATTCATTGGGAGGGTACACCGGGCTAGCCCTAGCGGGGGCAACGCTCGATTTGCAATCGCTTCGTACCTTTTGCGAAGGTCTCCAGCCCGTTGGTTTGTCCCCGGCAGACTGGCTACAGTGCGCAGCGGTGGAGCTGAGCGAAAATACCGCCGACTTTACGGATGACCGTATCATCAGTGTTATGGCGATGAATCCCCTGGTGGGAGAACTGTTTGGGCCCGAGGGGCTGAGTCAAGTAACCGTCCCCACCCTGATTTTGACTGGCACCCAGGATGGCGTTACGCCCACGCTGCGACAGCAACTGACGCCCTTTACCCAACTGGCTGGCCCCAAATATCTCGTTGCCGTCATTGGCGGCACCCATCTCAGCGTCGGTGATCCAGACAATGTCAACCAATCCCTCACCCAGGTGCCGTTCATGCCTGAGTTACAAGGCGAACAAACCGTAGCGCTGCGAGAATATTTGCAAGGCACCAGTCTAAGCTTTGTGATGCAGCATACCGACGAAGCCGAACGCTATCAGCCCTTCTTATCGTCCACCTATGCTCAGCAGTTTTCCACCGAAGCCCTACCGCTCAGGTTTACCCAGACCTTACCCGACAGCGTCCTGAGTTGGATGCGCCTGACCGACAGAGATCCGACTCGCGTAGGCTGGGGACGGGCCTTCTCTTGGTTGCATTTAGAAACCTTGGAAAGCCAGGACCGGCTTTACCGCTTTCAACAACAAATGACCGCTTACATGGCCCTCGAACAGCTGTCTATCACCATGCTGCGCTGGCCCTTTCCCTCACTGCGTTTGTTTTAGGGCAAGGGTTCTGGGGTAAAGGCAGTCAGGGACATCAGACCCTATGCCCCGACTGGCTATCGGGAGCCTATTGGCTATCGGGAATTGCCCCAACCGGGTTGCCCGTCATCCCCTCCGGCAGAATGGCCCCACTCAGCTCCGCATGCTTGAGATTGACGTGCTCCAGATGCGCGTTCATGATCACAGCATCGGTCAAGATGGCTCCACTCAGATTCGACCAGTTGAGCCGCGTACGATAGAGCGTCGCTCCTCGTAAGTTCGCCCCGCGCAGCGAACTCCAGCTCAGATCAGCTCCGCGCAAATTCGCCTGTGTCAGGGTTGAATTGACCAAATTGCAGCCGTTAAGCTTTGCCCGTGTCAAGTCAACCTGGTCAAAGTCTGCAGCTTCCAAGGTGGCCCCATTAAAGCTGGCCCCCAGCAGCATTGCCCCTTTAAAGATCGCCCCATTGAGAATCGCACTCGTAAAGTTGGCATTTTCCAACAGCGCATTACTGAGATTGGCACCGTTCATGCGGGTCCGGCTGAAGCTGGCTTCGGTCAGGTCAGCATTACACAACACTGCGCCATCAAGGTTGGCTTCATTTAAAATTGCCCCGCGCAGTTGGGCGTCTGTTAAGTTTGCGCCCTGAAGGTTAGTGCTTCGTAGCCCTGCACTGTTGAGAATCGCCAGACCCAGCTGTGCATTCGCTAGACTCGCGCCAATTAAGTTGGCCAGGGTCAAGTTAGCCCCCTGAAGATTAACGCCAACGAGCTGCGTTTCTCGCAGATTAGCCCCTTGAAGATTGGTACCGACCAGCGTCGCGGCACTGAGCTTAGCCCGACGGAGATCAATATCAGGCAAGTGCTGATGGGACAGATCGCCCTTCACCAGATGAATGCCGCGAAAATCACGCTCGCCCAACTGGTAGCGCTCTACCAGCTCCTCTGCAGTGATGAGACGAATTTCGTGAAGCGTGGAGGCCGGATACAGAATAGTTGCCTCATGGTCAGACACTGTGGTTGTATTCGTCGGCTCCAAATCGCAATAGGGCGCAGCGGGGTGAGATCGCTCAGGCCGAGAATCCATAAACGAGTGACCAAGTACTTACTTCCTTAGAGTGCCCAAGCCAACACCCCAAGGCGCGTGTTCATAACCAGAAGAGATCTTCGTCAGAAAAGTCGCCGAAAGCTGTATCAGGACCGGGCGAATCTGCAAGAATAGATGTCTGGTCCAATGATGGCTATAGCAGTCGCAGGGTTGGTGCCCTGAGGCTGCGTTGTGGGGCGACTCGATTCGGTGCTTCATCGCCGAGAACTGCCCCTGGCAACAGGACCTATGCAACAGCCCACTTCAGGATTCTCGATCAGGAATTTTACTATGTCTGACAATCGCCGTAGCCGCGCCATTACGCAAGGAGTACAGCGTTCCCCTAACCGCGCCATGCTGCGGGCCGTGGGCTTTGGCGATGATGACTTTACTAAGCCCATTGTGGGCATTGCCAACGGCTACAGCACCATTACCCCCTGCAACATGGGCATCAATGGCCTGGCCCAACGGGGCGAGCAGGCTCTACGCGATGCTGGGGCCATGCCACAGATGTTTGGCACGATTACCATCAGCGACGGCATTTCCATGGGCACCGAGGGCATGAAGTTCTCCCTGGTCTCCCGCGAGGTGATTGCTGACTCTATCGAAACGACCTGCACCGGCCAGAGTATGGATGCAGTACTGGCCATCGGCGGCTGCGATAAGAATATGCCCGGAGCGGTAATCGCCATTGCCCGCATGAACATTCCTGCCGTCTTTGTCTACGGCGGCACGATCAAGCCCGGTCATTTAGATGGGGAAGACCTAACTGTGGTCAGTGCCTTTGAGGCGGTGGGCCAATACAGCGCCGGAAAAATCGACGAAGAGCGGCTGATAGCCGTCGAAAAAAATGCCTGTCCTGGTGCTGGTTCCTGTGGCGGCATGTTTACTGCAAATACAATGTCGTCGGCGATTGAGGCGATGGGTCTGAGTCTGCCCTACTCCTCGACCATGGCGGCAGAAGATGCAGAGAAGGCCGACAGTACTGAAAAGTCTGCCTTTGTGCTGGTAGATGCAGTTCGCAACCAGATTTTGCCGAGCCAAATTCTCACTCGCAAGGCCTTTGAGAACGCGATGGCGGTGATTATGGCGGTGGGCGGTTCCACGAACTCGGTGCTGCACCTGCTGGCCATTGCCCACACCATTGGCGTAGAACTGACCCTAGACGACTTTGAAACCATTCGCGGTAAGGTGCCGGTTTTCTGTGACCTGAAGCCCTCGGGCCGTTACGTGGCCACTGACCTGCATAAGGTAGGCGGCATCCCCCAAGTGATGAAGATGCTGCTAAATGAGGGCCTGCTGCACGGCGATGCCCTGACGGTGAGCGGCCAAACCATTGCAGAAGTACTGGCAGACGTGCCCGACCAGCCGTCGCCAGACCAAGATGTGATTCGGCCCTTTGACCAGCCCATGTACGCCCAGGGCCACCTTGGCATTCTGAAGGGCAACCTGGCCCTTGAAGGTGCCGTGTCTAAGCTGACGGGCGTGAAGAATCGTCAAATTACTGGCCCCGCCCGCGTGTTTGAATCTGAAGAAGCCTGCCTCGACGCCATTCTGGACGGGCAAATTAAGGCTGGCGATGTGATTGTTATCCGCTACGAAGGGCCAAAGGGGGGACCTGGCATGCGAGAAATGCTGGCCCCCACGTCCGCGATTATTGGCGCAGGTCTGGGTGACTCGGTGGGGCTGATTACCGACGGACGTTTCTCTGGCGGAACCTACGGCATGGTGGTCGGTCACGTGGCACCGGAAGCGGCGGTGGGTGGCAACATTGCCCTAGTTCACGAAGGTGACTCTGTCACTATCGATGCGGATAAGCTGTTGCTACAGCTCAATGTGGAGGATGCAGAGCTGGAGCGGCGTCGGGCAGAGTGGACGGCACCGGAGCCTCGGTATAAGCGGGGGACGCTGGCGAAGTATGCGAAGTTGGTGTCTTCGAGTAGTCGCGGCGCGGTGACGGATAAGAATTTGTTCTAGCCGTTGCCAATACTCCGTTTATCCATAGGGTGCGTTAATCAACGCACCTTCGTTAATGTTGTGAGTCCAACCCATAGGTTGAAGTTAACGAACGTAGGCTTTACTTCCCGTAGGGTAACTCACCATGATCAATGGCTTGGTTGGGTTGAGTTTGGCTCAACCCAACCGACAGACCTAAATTGTCTTGTTGAGCGCATTGAATCCGTCGTTAAGCGCCTCTAGCTCAGCATGTTTGGCGCCGAAGACGGCTTCCATCAAGGCAAACATCCGGCAGTAGAAGCGAGATCTCACTTTCATCCCTTCTACTGGCGGATAATTTCGTTCCACCTGCACCACAAACGCATCGCCATAGCAGGTTACTAATCCCGCAATGTCCCAGCCCGGATCACCCCACGCTAGCGATCTAACGTCAATAATGCCAGTCATATTCTGAACGCCGTCTCACAGAATATGACTAGCCCCAAAGTCGCCGTGTCGCAACTTCAGGGTACATCCGGCAACTGCTCGATGTGCGTCTGGATTTGCGATCGCAGCGCCGAGGCAACCATCGGAATCAATTGCGGGAAAATTAACTGCTCTGCGCCATCCAAAAAATTAAGCCACCAGCTTTGATCAATAGAAGGAATTTCGGTTCTGCCTAAGGTCTTTGGTTCTACGCGGTGCAGTGCTGCCAGAAAACAACCGAGCTGCGCTGCCAGGCTTTGCTGGACTGTCCTATCTAGCGGTGCAATGGATTGCAGTGGCTGCCCCAAAAGCCGGGCATGCAAAGAAATGAGATCATCGCCAACTTCTACAAGCTGTACGTCAGGTACAGAGAGCGTCAGCTAGTCACGCAGCTCTGGTAGTATCTGTGCTGCGCGTCGAATACCTGCTGCCGCATCAGTATTTTTAGGACGTCGCACAATGACATTACCCATTGCTACGACATCGCTATTTTGACCCTCGAATAGTTCCATGCTGAGAGCGTTCTGCCTGTGAGATAAGAGGTTGCAGAAGCGCGTTTAGTGTAAGAAGTGCCGCATGCCAGTCAAGGCCATCGTCACCCCTAAATCCTCTGCCGCCTTAATCGAGTCCTCATCGCGGATGCTGCCACCGGGCTGTACTACATAGCGAATGCCTGCCGCCGCTGCCG
>JBCBOC010000274.1:0-5767 GCA_039821475.1 Cyanobacteria bacterium J06632_22
AGGTTACTGAAGGTGAAACCTTTGTGACGGATGTACAGACGTTTGACCCCGATGGTGATTCGGAAGGTAATGGCATTCTCTATCAAATCAATGCTGGTGAAGATGCCCATCTATTCGATATTGACTCGACGACAGGGCACGTTACCTTTAAATCAGCCCCTGCTTGGAGTAATCCTCAGGACCATGATGCAAACAACGTATATCGGCTTAATGTGATTGCTTTCGACTCTGACTGGCACGCGGATGTGCAGTTTATTAATGTTGTTGTTGATGCTGCGGGGACATCAGGACCCAACATTACCAGCAATGGTGGTGGTAGTACGGCGGCGCTATCCACTGTCGAAAACAATAAAACGGTCACTACAGTCACCGCTACGGGCGATGGTATTACCTACAGCCTTCAATCCGGGGGAGATGCCAACCAATTTACGTTGAATACCAATACTGGTGAGCTTCGGTTTAAGTCGGCACCGGATTATGAAGCGCCAGGTGACGCCAATGGCGACAATATCTACGACGTTACGGTCACGGCCACCGATGTGAACGGTACCCACGATATCCAAGACCTGACGATTAATGTGACGAACGAAGTGTCGGTGTTTTTGATTGCTGGGCAATCTAACGCCATGGGTGAAGGCAGTTTCAATAGCGATTTGCCCAACAACTTACAGGCACCCCACCCATCGGTTCGCATCTGGCAAGAGGCCCCTACAGGCAAGTTTGTCAGCTTGCAGCCTGGCTTCTCAGGCTTCCTCGGTGGGGCGAGTGATGGCGAAGGATTTGGCTTGGAGTTGGGATTTGGCCATGGCATTCATGGCCATACCGAGGAAGAGGTATATCTAATCAAATATGCGGTGGGAGCCACCAGTCTTGCTGTCGATTGGGATCCGAACGGTCATAACAATTGGCATGATGCCTTTGTGGGGCGTGTGGGTGCTGCGCTGGCTGACCTCAATGCTCAGAACATGAGCTATGACATTGAAGGCATGCTCTGGATGCAGGGAGAAGAAGACTCAATTTATGCCGATCAGGCTAACGCCTATGAGGCTAATTTGACTGCGTTTATTGGTGATATGCGCAGCCGCTACAGTAGCGATTTAGAATTTGTCATCGGTCGTATTCACGATGACATGCCCTGGCACTCGACAGGCAACGTCGATATTGTTCGCAACGCCCAAACTAACGTTGCTGCTGCCGATCCCCTCACCCACTGGATTAACACCGACGACCTGAGCTTGACTAACGATGATGTCCACTTTGACTCAGATGGACACCTCAACCTGGGTTACCGCTTCGCTAATGTGCTGAAGTAGCACGGCGCCTTGTTTGAGCCCTAGCGCGGCGCCGACGTCAAGCTTTAGGGCTGGATGTGGCTGAGGTTTAAAGGCCAGACCGGGCCAGGCGAACAGCCTTAGGAATGTTCAGTTTCATGGCCGCAGTCACTGTTTGTAGCAGCTTTAAGTTGGGTAGATCGGGCTGAATTTGTTCAGCCTGGTCTAAAGCCCGTTCCGCGTTGCCGGGCTGCCAGCGGTAGAGATGTACAAATCCCAGATAAGCCCAGTGATTTGGGTTTTTGGGCGCAATTTCGGCAAGACGCTGCAGTGCCTGAGTGGCTTGGGGGGCTTCCTGCTGCAAAACGTGGGACAGTGCCAGTGAATATAGCCAGTCCGTTCGTTCAGGTTTTTGCTCTAAGCGGTAGGTCATGGCCTGTTCGACCTGGGTGAGATAGTCTTGCCGCGGATCATATTGGTTGATGCGGCCCACATGGTAAAAAACAGGATCTAACTCCCCTGTGGCTAGGTTCGGAGCGAGCTCAGTGTTGAAGTAGGTAAAGAGATCCTCTGCATTCTCGGTACTGGTCTCGGGGACTGTGGTTTCGGGGTCTGTGGTTTCGGGGTCTGGGGTTTCGGGGTCTGGGGTTTCGGGGTCTGGGGTTTCAGGGGCTGTGGTGTCGGGAGGGGCTGACGCTGCGGCTGCGATGATCTCCACTTGTGCCAGCCGTTCACCAATGGGGAAGACCGTTTGAGTGGCGCGGTCTAAGTAGTCTGCGTTGAGGTGATATTGCCCAGGGACGGCGTTGCTGGGAGGACGGAGTAGAAGGTGTTCCGTGACGCTAAAGCGCTGTTCCTCAAACGGAGCGGTGTTGAGGTAGCCTAATCCGATGGCATGGTCGCTGACCCAACTGTTATCGCTATCTACATCATCGGGTTCCCAGGTCAGTAACAACAGCCCAGACTGCAGGGCTTTCCCGCTTCCTTGTACGGTATAGGTGATGGGATATTTCCCATCGGGTGTCATGGGGCTAGGGATTTGGGAGACTGTGATGGACGGAGGCGAGGAACCCGCTGCTTCAATTTTTTCAACTGTGATAGGCGGCTTGTTGCGATGATATAGGCTCACCGTGGTGTTATCCGGCAATGACCACGACCGGTGATGTGAGAGGGTGTTAGAGCTGATAATTGCTTCTAGTAATTTTTTGGGGCCCTCAGCAAAGGATTCGGGCAGCCCCTGGTCGCCGGTTTGGGTGAGATACCAATCGAGGGCTTCAATATCCTGTGGAACGCTGTTGGGATCGGACGATAGCTCTCGGGCAAAGACGTGAAAGTTGGCGGTTGCACCGTAGAAATCCATCGTGAACGCATTGAACTGAGCCGTATGGGCTGCGATACCGACATTGGTCTTGAGGTAAGGGCTGGTTTGAACAATCTCGCTAATGATGGCCTGGTTTGGCCAGGATTGGGCCGACCAGGTATGGGCTTGTTCTAAATAAGTCTTGTTGCCAAATAGTTGAACGAGGGCAAATACAGTGGCGACGCCTACGCTCCCCCAGCGCCAGCCCCGCCACCAGCGGTTCTGGATGAGGGTGATGGGCTGGGCTAGGGCGACCCACAGGACAGGCATACAGGGGATGAATACTCGTAGAGCTTTGTAAGACCCTAAGGAGAACAGCAGGTAAGCACCACTGATAAAAACGGATAACCATATCCAGACCTGGCGTTGCGGTAAAGTCGTGTTGGTTGGCTGACGGCTTAAATTTAACTGGGGTGACGTTAGGGTCCGATTTGCAATCAACAGGAAGATGGCTAACACCGCCAGACAGAACAGCGGCCAGGAGAGCAGATGTGGCAGTCGTTCAGGGTAGAATAGCCAGCCGGCTAGACTCGTGGCCTGGGGGTCGCCACGATAGCGTGTTCCGTGAGAGTTAGAGGCTAACGTAGTGCTAATAACCGTGAGCCAATTGGTACTAAACCAAGGCCATAGGGTGCCGAGTCCGACCAAGAGCCCCAGACAGACCTGGCCTAACTTGAGCCACCGACGCTGCCATAGGCAACTCCCTAGCATCCACAGCACAGGTAACACCACAAACAACAGACCGGAGGTGCGCGTCATCAGTGCGAGCCCCAAGGGGATACCCAATAGCGGTATGGTCAGCCAGCGGGTTAAAGGCTGTTCGGCAAACCAGAACAGGGTCATCCCCGCGAACATTAAGGCCACCATTGCTGTCATGGGGAAATCCAGCAAATAGTTGTTCTGGAGATCTAGTAATACCGGTGACAACAGCATAAGCCCTGCCGCCCATAGACCGGTTGTTGCAGAAAATAATCGCCGCCCTGCAATGTAGATGGCGCTCACCAGAATGAGGGTAAACAACAAGTTGGCGGCGATACCCTGATCAAATCCAGGCCCAAAGAGACTGAAAAAGGGCACGGTGAGTAGGTAGGTGACGGGACCTCGCTGGGTTGGGGCTTGAATCCATAGCTCACGCCACCATTGGGCAGAAAACCATTGAGGGTGTTGCAAAAGCCGCCAATGGTCAATGGCTCGAGACAGATGATCGCCCTGATCCCAGGCTGGAGGAGCCTGGTCGATCTGGATCCAGGCCACGACTGCTACGGCTGATAGCAGCCACATCAATAGCAGCCTGACAATATCCCATCCTGTGCCATGGTGCTGTCGGAATTTAGAGCCTGTCATGTCTGTCTCCTTACCTCAGCGGTGACCTGTTGGCCAGACCCAATAATCCCATAGCATCGTGCGTTCGATATACCGCTGTGGAGGAACTGCTTTGGGCAACGTGATACATTGACTCCAGCTTGTCCAACCTGCCATTTCACCGTGCCATCGTTTGTATGCGTAAACTGTTGTCTGAACCAGACGTGAAATGGGTTTTGATCCTCTCCGTTGCTGCTCTTGTGCTGTGGACGGTGGGGTTGGGGCAGGTACCACTACGGGACTGGGATGAGGGCTACTATGCCGTTGTGGCACGGGAGATGGTGCAGCAGCATACCTGGTTGTATCCCACCCGGTTTGGTGAGCCTTATTTTCCTAAACCCCCGTTTGGTTACTGGTTGGGGTCCCTCGGCTATCTTCTCTTTGGTGTCGCGAATGAGTTTACGCTCCGACTTCCCATGGCGGTCTCTACCGCGTTGGGGGTGCCGCTACTGTACGGTGTGGTGCGGCAGCTTACGTATCAACGGCGGGAGGCGCTGCTGACGGCAGGCGTTTATATGACATTGCTGCCCGTGGTTCGCCTGGGGCGCTTGCACATGTTTGACGGGTTTATCAATACGCTGATGATTGGCGTGCTGTGGTGTATTTTGCGATCGCACCAGCGGCGCCCCTGGGCCTTAGGTATTGGCCTTTGCCTGGCTGGGATTGCCCTATCGAAGGGCATTTTAGCCATTGCCTTAGGGGGCATTGCCCTGGCTTTCGTGGTGTTAGATCGTCAAACCGCGATTTTGAAAAACCCGTACACCTGGGTTGGACTCGCCCTGGGACTGCTGCTAACGCTGGGGTGGAATGGACTGCAGTGGTTCCGCTACGGTGACGTGTTCGTTCAAGAACATCTGGGCTTCCACAACGTGGCCCGTGTCTCTAGCGTGCTAGAAGACAATGCCGGTCCACCCTGGTATTACCTGCTAGAGATCGCCAAATATACGTTCCCCTGGCTGTTATTTTGGCCTGGAGGGCTCTGGTTGGCCTGGCGATCACGCCATACCTCGCGAGGCATTCTGGTTCTTACGGGCAACCTCCTCTTTCTGGGAATGGCCTCAGTAATGGGCACCAAACTGCCGTGGTACATCATGCCCCTTTATCCATTTTTTGCCCTGGCGGCAGGCTGGCAACTGTCTCGCCAAGCCTATGTGTACAAACTACGCTGGCTGTTTGCTGGGTTGATTGTTGTGGGACTAGGCGGTATTGCTTACTTTCTTCTGGCCGATCCGCAGGTTCCCTTGGTGCTCTTAGCGGTTTGTTTGACGGTGACCATGGGGCTGCTCTCCTGGCAGCTGATGCAGCGCAACATGGCCTACAGTCGGACGCTGATTATCGGGATCTACAGCTGTCTGCTACTGCTAATGATGTCACGGTCATGGCTATGGGAAATTAATGAGGCTTTTCCTGTGGTGGCCGTTGGTCAGCTAATTTCTGACAATACGCCCCCCGGACAGGTCGTGTATACCTCCTTTGCCTACGGTCGACCTAGCCTAGAGTTTTATGCTAGCCGTCCCGTTGCAGCGGTGGGTTTGGACGATCTGCGGCGCTTCTATGGACAGGGTCACTATTTGTTGTTAGAGCAGGCTGCCGTAGATCAGCTAGCGATTGCTAGCGATGCGATCCTCGGCACCGCAGAGGGATTTAACTTAGTAGAACCCGTCGCTCCGTCGGCACAGGTGCCGTGGCCTGTGGGTGACGCAGGTAAGACATAAAAATTCGCCGCTGCCCTGCAACGACGGACGGAGTGTGTATTGAGAATAAACATCAGTGG
>JBCBOC010000593.1:0-3255 GCA_039821475.1 Cyanobacteria bacterium J06632_22
AACACTCAGCGCGGCGTAGAGTGGCAGATGAAAGTCGATGATGCCAGGTGTAAGCTCGCTTCTGTCTACCCTAAAACTAAGCTTTGACGCTGCACTAGTTGTAAAAGCTTCACTTCACGCTAACAAACCGATCCTGGGCGATCTGGCGCAGGTGGTCAATATCTTCTCTACGGGAGACGGACAATGGTACCGTCTCCTTTATGTTTTCGACCAGTAGTGCCGTGTCTACCGGGCGGCGTTCGTAAATTGCTCGATACAAACTGGACACAATCACCTGCTCGATTTCAGCCCCGCTGAAGCCTGATGAGGCGACCACTAATTCTTCTAGGTCAAACCGTTTTGGATCTTGCCGGTGCCGAACCAGGTGAATCTGAAAAATCATCTTCCGATCAACCTCATCCGGCAGATCGACAAAAAAGATCTCGTCGAATCGTCCTTTACGTAGCAGCTCTGGCGGAATCTGTGACAGATTGTTGGCCGTAGCCACCACAAAAACCTCGTGGGACTTTTCTTGCAGCCAAGTCAAGAACGACCCAAATAGCCGCTGACTGAGCCCGCCATCGGCATCCCCGCTGCTGTTCCCCAGACTCTTCTCAATTTCGTCAATCCACAACACCGCTGGCGCCATTTTCTCGGCTAGCGATACGGCTTGGCGGAAGTTCTTTTCGGACTCGCCTACATATTTATCGTAGAGTTGTCCGGCATCGAGCTTAAGCAGCGGCATTTTCCATTCGCGGGCAATCGTTTTCGCCGCCAATGACTTGCCGCACCCCTGAATGCCCACGATGAGGATCCCCTTAGGTGGGGTCAGGTTAAACTTACGAGCCTGTTCGCTGAAGCCCACCCGCGATCTTGCCAACCATTGCTTGAGCCGATCAAACCCGCCAAGCTGC
This sequence comes from Cyanobacteria bacterium J06632_22, assembly GCA_039821475.1. GTDB lineage: Bacteria > Cyanobacteriota > Cyanobacteriia > Phormidesmidales > Phormidesmidaceae > CAWUKV01. The sequence goes on from JBCBOC010000593.1 coordinate 894, forward strand.
GCGTGGTTGCGCTCTAGGGGAATGTAATCTAGCAAGCTCGTCTGATGAATCAGTTGGGTTTTACGCGCCAGCACTCGGCCAATGTCTTTGACACAGAGCTGCCCATCCTCTAGAGCAGCATAAGCCACGGCCTTTTTGGCCTGCTTTAGCGTCATGCCTTGGGTCGTCCGCACTAGAGCCTGAGTCTCTTCAGGCGTTAGTGTGATTTTAGCCTTGCCCTTGAGAGCGAACATCGCTGCCGAAATAGCTTCGTGCAGTTCATCCCGGTCGGGTAATGGAATATCAAACGTCACCGCCTCGTGGGATACGGCTCGCGGTAACGACACGCGCTCGCCGGTAATCACCAGGGTGGACTGATTAAACGAAAATTGGTGAGCCACCTCCCGCAGTAGACGGGCCACAGCGGCATCTTCGCAATGGGTTTCAAAATCCTTCAGCCAGTATACGGCCCGGTAACCCATATTCTGAATATGGCGGAGCACGTCCATGGGTTCCGATGTGTGCTCAATAATGTTGGGACGACTCGTGCCAGGCGGCGCATATTCACTTTGCCAACGGTTGTGTAGGTTGCCATCCAAACGGCCTAAGCCTTGGGCAATGCTCCACTCAAACACAGGAATCTGTAAATCTAGCGTGGCTTTATTGAGCAGCTTTTTCACCCGCTCCTCTTCGACCGTTTCCATCACCACAATGGGGTGAAACGACATCACCAGGGTTTGAAAGCGACGAACGCTAGCGGCAAAAGGCATAAAAATAACTGCGCGGGATTCGGTGTTAGGGTACCCGAACAGCTCTGTCCTACACGGGGTTCTACAGCTCTTCTGAGGTGCCTTCCGGAATTAGTGGTGGTTCGGTGTCGCTGGGGGGTGTCACCACGGCGGGCAACACCGGGTCCATGCCCAGGGAGCCGAGCCACCGCTTACGCGATGGAGAACGCCAGCCATCGAGGATATCTTTGATGACCAATTCTTGAATCCAGGTTTTAGCAACCACCGCCAGGGGTAAGGCCATCACTAGCCCGAGAAAGCCAAAAATAGTGGCAAAGAAAATTTGGGCAATTAGGGTGAAGGCGGGCAAGAGCGACACCTGTCGGGCCATTACGGTAGGCGTTAACCAATAGCTTTCTACCTGCTGGATAATTACGTAGAGAATAATAACGCCAATCACTTTCCAGGGTTCGGGCGATAGCAGCGCCACCATGCCAGGAAACACAATACTCAACGTCGGACCAATATTAGGGATAAAGTTTAGGACGCCAGCCAAGAGCGCGTGGGCAAACAGTAGCGGCACTCCCAGTAACCACAGGCCAATAAAGCTAAGGGCAAAAATGAACAGCGAGTTGAGGACGATGCCCGCCAGCCAGTTACAGAGTGCGACCTCACAGTCTTGCAAAATACTGTCTGCTCGCTGTCGATAAAACGAGGGAAAAAGCCGAAGCATACCGCTGCGATAGGCTTGGGGGTTACTCAGCAGCATGATCGACAAAATAATCACCAGGAGCACCTGCACCACAACCTGCAGCGAGGAATTGAAGAGGGTGAAGAAATTATTGAAAAAATTGTTAAAAACGTTAAGCAGCGCCGAGTCAGGTCCGGTTGCCCACTCCAAAAATTCGTCCAGGTTGGGCAGACGAATCTGATCGGGAAGCTCCGCCTCTAGCAGGCGAATGCGGTTAGGTAAATCTTGGACGCCATTGACGATCAGGTCGATGAGGCGGGTGAACTGTTCGGCAAAGGGCGGGACAATACCCAGCAAGAAAAGAATGGCCAGCAAAGCCGTCCCAGACAGCACGATAGGAATCGCAAACCGGCGAGGTATGCCGAAACGCTGGACACGGCGCGTCACGTTATTAAGTGCGATCGCAATCACTACCGCCGTAAAAGCCAGCAGCAAAAGTTGCTTAATTTGCCACAAAACATAAAACGCCGCCGCCAGACAAACCAACCCAATCCATTCACCAAGCTTCACAAAACACCCCACACCATCAGAGTTTCGCCGGAAATTGCGCCCATTCTAGCCGAGGTGCCGACGCTACTCCAAAATTGAGGGTCCCAGTTACAGATGGGAATGGGTAGGCTGGAAGTGCAATCGGTCGAATCAAGAGACACGCCGTCATGACCCCACCTGCCCAGTGGCAGCTACCGCCAAACCCTGACATGCCAACCCATTGGGTGGATACGGTACAGCGCGTGGCCCAATTCGATTTGCCGCCCGTTTACGGCGCACAGCTCCTATGGCAGCGGGGCATCCGTGATGAGAACGTGCTCAAAGGATTTTTGCAGCCGCAGGCGTATCAGCCTATGAGTCCCTTCGCCTTTGGCGAAGAAATGGACTGGGCCGTGACACGACTCATCCAGGCCAG
>JBCBOC010000178.1:0-6961 GCA_039821475.1 Cyanobacteria bacterium J06632_22
CTGCCTGCAGGGGCAGGAGGCCTCTGTACTGGCCGTCACCGATGGCCAAACAATTCGTCCGCTGCTGCCGGCCCAGGACCATAAACAGGTGGGTGAAGGCGATACCGGCCCCAATACCGGCGGCATGGGCGCCTATGCACCGACCCCCGTGGTCCCTGCAGAGCTGATGGCGCGAATCCAGGCCGAAGTGCTAGACCCTGCGATCTCAACCCTACAAAAACGCGGTATCGACTACCGTGGCGTCCTCTACGCTGGCCTGATGATCACCCCAGAGGGTGACCCCCAGGTGATTGAGTTTAACTGCCGCTTTGGCGACCCCGAAACTCAGGCGGTCCTACCGCTCCTCAAAACCCCCCTAGATCAGGTGCTACTGGCCTGCTGTCAACAGCGGCTGGCCGACCTTCCCCCACTAGAGTGGGCGCCCGGCTACGCCGCCTGCATCGTTATGGCCGCCGAGGGTTATCCAGGCGCCTACCCCAAGGGCATGACCATCAAAGGCCTCGATACTGTCCCCGCGGAAACCACCGTCTTCCATGCGGGCACTCGCCTCCAGGACGGCAGCATCAAAAGCACTGGCGGACGCGTGCTCGGGGTCACTGCCACGGGCGAAACCTTCCAAAAGGCCCTAGACAATGCCTATGCAGGCGTTGAACAGATTGACTTTGACCAGCGCTACTATCGCCGTGACATCGGCTACCGCGTCCAGGCGATGCTGTAGCCCATGCCATATAATCGGATTAAGCCACAGGCCGTCGGTTTTTAAGGGTCTATGATTCGTTTATTGGGCAATTTTCGCGATTTGATTGTGCGCTGGTGGGGCGACTTTACCCTACAAACTCGCCTGATGGCTGGGGCGACACTGGTGGTCTCGCTGCTAATGAGTTCCCTTACCTTTTGGGCGGTCAATACGATTCAGCAGGATGCCCGCATGAACGACACGCGCTTCGGCCGTGATCTAGGACTCTTGCTGGCCGCCAACACCGCACCGCTGGTGGCCGAACACGACACCACCGCCCTAGCCCGCTTTTCCTACAGCTTTATCCAGAGCACGTCGAATGTTCGCTACATGCTCTACGCCGATCCCAGCGGGGACATTTTCTTTGGCATTCCCTATGCCAACTATGCTGAAATCGCCGACCAAAATGCCCTAGCGTTACGCCGCCGGATGCAGATCCCAGAGGCCTATGTTCGCAGCGCCGAGCAGCCCATGGTGCGCCAGCACCTCACCCCAGCGGGCGAAGTCACCGACGTGTTTGTGCCGCTGAACTACGAAGGCAACTATCTCGGCATTTTGGCCCTGGGCATCAACCCCAACCCTACGGTAGTGGCCTCCTCCCACCTCACCCGCGATGTCACCATTGCGGTGTTTGTCTCCATTTGGGTAATGGTGATTTTGGGGGCCGTCTTCAATGCCCTGACGATTACCCAACCCATTAAGGAGCTGCTAGCCGGGGTCAGAAATATTGCCAAGGGCAACTTTAAGCAGCAGATTGACCTGCCCCTGGGGGGTGAGCTGGGGGAGCTGATTCAAAGCTTCAACGACATGGCTGAGCGGCTAGAGCGCTACGAAGAGCAAAATATCGAAGAGCTCACTGCTGAGAAAGCCAAGCTTGATAGCCTGGTTTCCACCATTGCCGATGGGGCCATTCTGCTTAACGCAGAGATGGAAATTGTACTGGCGAACCAGGCGGCCTGTCGCATGTTTGGCTGGAATACTGAATTTCCCTTGATGGGCCCCGTTCTAGAGCATCTCCCCCTTGAGGCACGGGTACAGATGACCCGTCCCCTCTACCAGGCCGCGGCCGGCGACACTGCCGAGAGCATGGAGTTTCGCATTGCCCTGACCGAGCCCACGCCCCGCACCATTCGCATGTTGCTCAACCCGGTGCTCGACACCAATCGCGATACCGTTCGCGGACTGGCCATTACGGTCCAGGACATTACCCGTGAGGTGGCCCTGAACGAAGCGAAAGGACACTTCATCAGCAACGTTTCCCACGAGCTGCGCACGCCGCTGTTCAACATCAAGTCTTTCATCGAGACCCTCCACGACTACGGCGAAGATCTCAGCGAATCAGAGCGGAAAGAATTTCTCGATACGGCCAACCGAGAAACGGATCGCCTCACGCGGCTGGTCAATGACGTCCTCGATCTGTCCCGGCTGGAGTCCAGTCGCCGCTACCATCTGTCTGCGGTTGATATTCACCAACCCATTGAGCAGGTGGTCCGCACCTATCAGCTCAACGCCCGCGACAAGGGGATCGCCCTTGAGCAGACGGTAGAAGATGAACTGCCCCAAGTGCTGGGGAACTACGACCTGCTCTTGCAGGTGTTCGGCAATTTAATTGGCAACGCCCTCAAGTTTTCTGAGGTGGGTGGGCAGGTCACCATCCGTGCCTATCGCTCCCCTCAGGCCGTTACTCATCCTGATTTTGCCGCCAATATCCGCATTGAGATTGGCGATACCGGCTTGGGCATTGCCCCCGAAGATCAGCAGGCCATATTTGATCGCTTCTATCGCGTAGAGAACCGGGTCCATACCCTAGAAGGGACGGGCTTAGGCCTATCGATTGTCCGTAACATTCTCGACAAGCACGGCAGCCAAATTGAGCTGATCAGTGAGGTCGGTATTGGCACCACCTTCTGGTTCGATCTACCCGCCTACGAAGTGCCTGCCGCTGCCACTCCAATGATCAGCGCCCCAGAAGCGGATAGGACTGCAGCTGACGACCCCCCTCAACCGACCGAGGCCTTGAACGTGGCTGAAGCGGCCTCAAGTTAGTGGGCGGACCTGATCACAACGCTTAAAAACAGTCAGCCTCGAAACCAGTCGACCTCAAAATAAGATATCCAGATCGAATTGACGCAGGTCAATGGGATACAGGCCACCCGCCTCTCCGGTCCAGTTTGCCAGCAGCAGCCCATGGGGGCTCGTCGGCAACAGGGCTGTCCCCTGAGCGGGGACTTCAATGCAGCCAATGGGCGCCGTTTCGCGGTCGAGCACCAGCAGCTCACCGGCCTGGCTCAGTAGCACATAGCCCCAGGGCATGGCTGCCGCTCGGTGGGGCACAATCTCTAGGCCAATGTGCATCACTCGAAACGGCTTTAGATCAATCAGTACTAAACTCGGAATGTCGGGTGCGATCGCAAGCAGTCGATAGGGCTCTTCCGTGGTCCTGAGCTGATAGAGCGGCAACTCCACTGGCAGAGCGCCCAGATAAAGGCCCCGTCGCGCCACAATATGCAGCTTCAGCGTTTGCTGCTGTCGCTCAACGATGACCCAGTGCTGGGCATCCGCCCGCAGCACCGCCTCCAGGGTCCCCGTCAAGGGGAACGGTAGCGGGGTTTGAGACCAGGGGCTATCCGTAGGGTGGACCCACTGCTGCTGTCGGTGCAGGGCCCCCAGGGTCAGCTGTTGGGCATTCACCGCACCGTACCAGCGACCGCTGCTGGCCGGCAGTCCTAAGGTATCGGCAGACCAACGCACCAAGGGTTTCAGGCCACGCAGCCCGAGCTGGGGAGCGCATTCAACCGCGTACAACCCGCTCTCAGTGGTTAAACAGGGGCCATGGGCTGTGCCATATAGCCCCGTTGTGCGGGCCACAGCATCTAAGACAGCAGTTTCGAGCAGCGTTTCCGGATGATAAAGCGTCACCTGATGTTGCGATCTCGCCATCAGCACCGCGGGCTGCGTCGGGCACACCAGCAGCTGTTCAACCGGCGTTGTGAGGGGGGTAACGGCAGCCCCTACAAACGGCTGATGGACCAAATCCATGGGGTCAAACAGTGGCAAAGGCGACGGCGGTGGCACTTCCACGTTTTGCAGCGCACTCAGCATCTCCACCGCAGAGGGATAGCGGCGGGCCGGAATCTTCTCTAGCGCCGTCAACACAATGGTCTTGAGGGGGCCCGTGAGCTGCTCGGGTACGGGCACCGGTTGGTTCAAATGGGCAGACATCAGATCGCCGGGTGTCCCCGCAAAGGGCCGATGTCCAGCAATCAGCTCATAGAGCAAAATGCCCAAGGCATAGACATCCGACGCGGGCGAAAATTGCTTGTAAAATCGTTCCGGTGCCATATAAGCCGGAGATCCCGTCTGCCCCGACGACACCGTTTTGAGGTTTTGAGCCACCTTAGCAATGCCAAAATCCGAAATTTTGGCAATCGGCTGCCCCTGCCGATACTGCAGCAGGATATTTTCCGGCTTGATATCGCAGTGAATAATCCCCTGTTCGTGAGCATTGGCCAGGCCACCCACCATTTGCATGGACAGCGATAGCACTGGCAACATGTCCGGCTTCGGGGTACTGTTCATCAGCGATCGCAAGGTACCGCCCTCGCAATACTCCAAAATCAACTGCCGTCCCCGATCCGTATGCTCCAGGGCTTCGCAGGTGACAATGTTGGGATGATTCAGCCGCAGCAGGCAGTGAAGTTCTTGTAAAAAGGCATGCGTTGGCAAACCATGGCGATTTAGCTGCTTAATCGCCACCATGTGCCCCGTCTTGCGATGCACCGCGCAATACACCCGGCCAAACTGCCCATGGCCAACCAGCCCGAGAATGCGGTAGTTGGACCGTCGATGTTTAGGGGTCAGGGCGATCATGGGAAGCCGATCAGTGGGAGCCGCTCAAAGCGCTGCACCTTAGGGAAGACGCCGGGAAAGCGCCCCTAAAAATCCAGCCGCGCACCAGAGCTATCCGTACGGACACTACGCCGCACGGACCAACTCTTCCATGATGTCGGTGTGAGAACGGCCTTGATCAACCCAATCTTCAACCGACGTCAGGCGCTTTTCTAGCCCAATAATAAACTGGTTCCGGTCCTGCCCCATCGATTCGCAGGCCGTTTGCACGCAATAGAGATCCCGCCCCGTCAGCTGACTAAAGAACGACTGCAGGACCCCCGCTTCGACATAACACACAGGACGATTGGTCGCGGGCGCATCAGCCGTAAAGGCCGAGCCTTTGAGCTCAATCACCAGAAACCCCTTAGGACGATAGGTGGCATCCAGGGCAATCTCACCCCAGCCGTGGGTGCGCCAGCATTCTTGTAAAGCCTGCACAAACTCCGCCATGGATAGATCCGCAATCGGCCGTCTGTAATAGTCATTCAGCTCTTCACAGAAGCGACTGTAGAAGTTTTTACCCCACCAGCGGCCGCAGTTGCTCAGTACCAGCATCGCCGCCTGTCCCGTCTCCTGCTCAAGCCCCGCATAGATGGCCTTAATCAGCGTTTGAGGCAAGGCCAGCAGACGATCGCCCCGGCGATTTTCGAGCAGACCCAGCTCAGTAATGCCGCGGACATAGACATCGCTGGAAAAGTAATTAGCGGCAATACGCCCCTCAGAAAGGAGCTCGGCAACGGACAGCATGGGTTCACCTGACATAATTGAAGAGAAATAGGAGATTAGGATTAAACCTCAGCCATATCCAGAAGGGTCGTTTCCCTAGAGAACGCTGCAGGTTTCAAGCTGGACGCAGACCACTACTAGAGAGCCTCTACTAGCTTGGCTGCCGGGTCGGGTTTGGTATCGGTGGCGAGCAGAGGCTGAATCCGTTCCAGACTCGGACGCAGTAGGGCAAACTGCTTAGCACTCAAAGTTTTGGACAGCACCTGGGTGAGCCCCCGGTAAAGCGCCTGGGTCACCGCCCGATTCTGATGCGCTTCGGCCATGGCCGGAAGCCAGTCGCGTAGACGCCGGTAGGCCAATTCTCCATCGTCAGCCAGCATCGCCATCGCGGTGTAACGCAAAATCAGCACCACGGATTGAACGGACTGCTCTAGCGCCGCAGTTTCTGTCTGGGCCAGGTCTGCCGGTAGTCGGTTGACTAACCCTTGTACCAGTTTGACTTCCTGATCGCGCAGGTAGCGGTAGATTTTGATACGCTCGGGCAATGAGCTCACCAGCTTGCTCAGCAAGCCCAGCTCTTGCTGGTTCAAATAACGCTTTTCCGGTGCTTGGAACAGCTGGTTTAAAAACTCATTCATGGCGTAACTCTCTTAGGTCGAGGACGTCAAAGTCGTCTGAAACAATAAAACTAAAACAGGTCAGAAAAGGCATCCAATGTCATATCGTCAACATCGCCATTGCCGCTGCTCACCGCTGCATCCAGACTGATGCCAGGGTCAGACACGGGTGCGCCAATCATCGGTTGACCATCCCAGGGGAACCGCTCAAAGAAGGTGCCCACCGATTCCAAGCCAGGTGTCGGCGATGCCAACTGATCCAGTTGTTCTAAGGAATCCAAAGAAACAGCACTGACCGCAGGCGCTGGCGGGGTCTGTACACCTTCCCAGCTCAGCTCCCCAAAGAAGGTTTGCACCGACTGCTGCAGATAAGCCTGACGTTTGGGGCTACTACCGTTACGGCTCAGCAGGGCAATATGACTCATCAGACCTGATCTCCCGCACGTAGGCGCTTTTCAATATCGGTGGCGGTCGCCCCCTCATTTAGCCAGAAGGCCGCAGCATCAATCCGCTCTTTAGCCCCAAGCAAAAACTTACAGTAAGTTTCACCCATGGAATAGCACTGGATTTCGATGCAGCTCAGCTGCTTGCGCACCATCTCTGTAAAAAATCCTGCGAACAGGCCTGCGTAAAGAAAGCACACCGGTTTGCCAACATCACCCAGCGTCCTGGCGACGGCAGAATCAAACAAGTTGATAAACATAAACCCCTGGCGACGGTCCCCCATGTCCACTTCCCAACGCCCCCAGCCCTGTGCGGTGTAGGGCCACCACCAAGTCTCTAGCAAAAACATTAGGTTGGCCTGGCGAGTGCTCAAGTTGAACTCCCGCTCAAACCACTTATCAAAGAACAGCGAGTCCTGCTTGCCCCATTCCACACCAATGGAATACATCACAGCGGCTGACGCCTCGCCAACTTCAGATTCAAGCCCTTCCAGCAGGCCGATAATAAAGTCTTCGCTGGTCAGGATGTTACGGCTGTCGTTCCAGTC
>JBCBOC010000283.1:0-5659 GCA_039821475.1 Cyanobacteria bacterium J06632_22
CGAGGAAAATGGCCTGGGCTTATCTCGCAGCTAAGCACCCCGCTGCTAGGGTATCAACCCAGGTTGATACCCGCTCTGACGGTTACGCTCAGCTCGACACTAACCCAAAAAGCGGCTCACAACCGCACTGTAAGCTTGATAAGGCTTTACCCCCGTCAGCGTTTCCTGCAACTCACCGTCTTTAAAGAACATCACGGCGGGCATCCCTTTCAGTCCAAACCGCTCGGGGATACGCTGGTTTGCATCAAAGTCGATTTTCATGACGTTGACCCGGTCGCCATAGGCCGTCGCGAGCTGATCGATCAGGGGCGTGACCTGTTTGCATGAGCCGCACCACGAAGCCATGCAGTCCACCACCATCAACGACTGTTCAGCTAGCAGAGCATCGAGTTCCGCCTCATCTTTAATAAACCGTGCTGCGCCTGTGCTGTCGTGCCCAAGCTGGAAGAGTTCGTGCGCCACTTCCTCAAAGGAGAGGTTGCCATTCAAGGTCTTGAGCTGGGCCTGTTGTTTGTAGTAGTCCAAGACAGGCGCTAGGGCATCTTGCTGGCGAGTCAGTTGGCGACGCAAGACGGGAACTGACTCGTCAGTCTCTGCCGATAGCCGATTCATTAAAATGCCGGTCATAGTCTTGAGGTAAACCGTCATCGCCGGGGGCTGTCCAACGGCCGCAAGCCAGTCATTCAGCCGCTGGGTTTGGGCAACACTCTGGGGAAACCCCGCTAGTACCCATCCCTTAAACATGGCGTCCGGCTGTTCCAGCTGTCGGCGCACGTGCTTAAAACACAGTTCGTCAGACATCGGTTGCCCGGTCTCGATGGGGGAGCCGATAGCCTGAGCCGCTGCCGCATCAGCAAGTTCCGGGAGGGAAATGCAAGGCAGATTCCAGCTTTTGGCTAATGCGATCGCATGTTCTTTGACTCGGGCGCCTGGCAAACCGAGCAGAATAAATTGCTTCACTGTCATAAACATAGACCCTGTCTGAATCTGAGGGGTGGCCAAGGTGGATTACAGCCGTCGCGTGCCCTAGACGCACGCTGGCTTCATGTTGGCGGCTAAATTTTGAACAGAGTCTATTTTTTGGCAATTCTTTATCTCAGGTCTTTACCCCCCGTAAAGGGGGGCTACAAACGTTTACAGTAGCGGCGACAATACTGGGCACTTGAACGCCAGGATTGTCCTCAGAAAAGTGGCGAGAGCAATAACAACAATCAATGCGACAACATCGGTATCCATTGGGTCACGCCCAGTTGGGCCATCCACGTTAGAGGGTTAGACTCTGTCCATTCCTCTGTCACCTGACCGTCTTCAATGCGCAAAATCATGTTGGCACTCACACTGATTTGTCGATGCGTGGGGGGGACCCCCATAAATGGCCCCGTATGGGTGCCTCGGTAGGTCAGCCGCAAGGCCACCTTGTCATCCCAAGGGATAACATCTTCGACAATCTGTTCTACATCGGGCAATCCTAAAAACAACGTTTCATCGACAAATCGATTGACGCTGTCTTTCCCTGCGATGGTCTCACAGCCAAAGGCATGACAGCAGTAGTTGTCGGCCATTAGCTGGTTTCGCAACTGCCGGTTTCGAAATCCTTCCGTTGCCCAGCGCAGTGCGATCGCACGACTTGTTAGGGTTTGATTCGTTGTGATTGGGTTCGTCATGATTGTTGACCTCAGCTCATCTAGTCCAAGGCTACGGGTGGGGGCGCTCCACCCGATTGAACAATCTTCTGATGTTTTAGAACCGATCTACGATGCTATAGTCGTCGCCATACCCCCCAATCAATGGACGTTGTGGCGACAGCGGGCCCCTACGACTTGCTGCCCCTACGACTGCCGAATAAATTCCCTTGGGGTCACGCCCAATACTCGACGCATGTGGCGACCCAAATGGCTTTGGTCGGCAAAGCCAGCGGCCACGGCCACCTTGGCAATAGACCAATCTGGCTGACTCAGCAGTAGCTGCTGGGCCAGCGCTAAACGCTGTCGAACAACATATCGGTGCGGCGTCATGCCCGTGCTTCCTTTGAAAACCGTAGCGAAGTAGTTGGGGCTAAGGTTTATCAACCCGGCCAACTGTTCTAAGGTCAACGCCTCTGTCAAATGGGTATCGATATACTCGGTCACGACCCCCAAGGCAACGGCAGACAGTTTGTGGGGTTTAGAGGATGCTCTGCGGGGTAAACGCACGCCATATTGGCTCAGTAAATGGAGCATCAGCGCTCGCTGTAGGGTGTCCTGATAAAGTCGGGCTGCGTTGTCCCGTTGTGCCAGCCTGAGCAGCTGAGCCAAATGGTAAACCTGTGCGTCTGTGGCCTCGTAAGTCGGACGCAAGGTCGCGCTGCAGCGTAAGTCTTCGGCAGCTGATTTCAGTAGTGCTAGGTCAGGTTGTAAAACCAAGATATGCGCAGTTGATTGCCAACGCCAGGTACTGGGTAACCCAGTGGGCACGATCGAAAACTGTCCAGGGTGCGATCTCATTTCGCCGGACTGGTCGTCTAGCTGCTGCCACAGTAAGTAAGGCATGCCTAAGGTAAGGCAGACTGTGGGCGTCGCCACAGCTGGCAACATCAGTTCATCCGGGGGTAAGCAGTACTCTGAAATCCGCATACCTGCCGGGAGAGCGCTGTTAAGGTCCGAAGCAATGTCGGATTTAAGGGGTGAGGATAATGCTTGATAATCCGCCATATCCTTTTGGGTCTGTGCAAAACCTTACGACGAGCAGTCCCATATCCTCTGGCTTCGTTGCCATCGTGGCGTCACGCGACGCTGTCGGCAGCTCATCTACGCCCCTATCATCGCAGCCCCCATCACGCCACAGGATATGACAATCAAGATTACGTAACATCTACGATTACAAGACATTCTCCTTAGCGGTAGTCTAATCACAATTGTGGGAAGGGTAATCACTGTGTTCGAGCGTTTTGTTCAGGCTGCCATCATCACCGTCAGCCTGCAAGTGATTCTCCTAGCTCACACCCACTACCCCTCTACGATGGGTGCGGGTAATGGCAGGCCCACCGCCGATGTTGTCGCCATGATTGAGAAAATAGAAGCTGTTTTTCTCAATCGATAAACCGGGCTCAGCCTCGATCAGCTTGGGATAGCCTGACCGGTTTGCCGTCTGTAGGGCATAGGCAGAAAATCAATTTTCTAAATGCCCCTTTGACACCGCTTCAGAGCTGACAAAATTTACGAATACGATCAAATTCAGGATCCTGCCACGAATAGGCAAAGTGGCTAATAGACGTGAGTCCCGGAGCAGCTCGCTCGATCGCAGTCATTTGGGCTTCCAGAGAAGGTCGATTGTCGGTCGCACTCCCCCAAATACCCGCCAGGGCTGGGCGAACATTACTAATATTGTTACTCTTTTCAATCACCGCTTGAATATCTTGAACAATGCAGCTGGCATTGCCGCAGATGCTATAGGCCATGGGATGCCAGGTAATGTTTTGGGGGAAGCGATCCCAATGCTGCAGACGAGAATCATAACCCTGAGTGCCCACAGCCTGGTTCCCACTCGGGAAAAAAACTGCGCCAGCACCAATTTCCTGCTGCTGAGCCGTGCGCGTCACCATTTGCAAAAAGTCAACCACCCCTTGAATGGCATGGGCTACGCTTAAGCGCCACAGTTCCTCTTGTAAAATGGGACGCCGTATCCCCGCAGAGACAGGTTCGTCGGTGGGCTCAGGCACGCGACGGCTCTGCCATAGTGGTGCTCCTTCGTTCGGAAACAGCGCATCAACCTGTTCGACATCGCTGGCTGTAATGTAGCCCTGATAGACAAATCGACGAATCAACTCACGGCCTTGATTATTTAGGGCCCGTTGCAGGAGCGCCTGCTGGGCAGCCGTCCCATAAATCCATAGGTCACCGACAGTGCTGGCCACAGAAGCCGCTCCAACCCCCCGCGGATAGCGAATGTAATCGAACAAGACTGCGTCCGGCTGCCGCCGCAGAATACCCTGCAACATTTGCAGGTAGTCTCTCTGCCCCTGAGGATTGTAAGGATCGATAAAAATTTCTTCAGGGCTATTGCTTTGGCCGTTGAGGGCAAACGTCTGGGTGTCAACGCCGCTACCGTTACGGGCCAGAGCCTGCTGACGATCCGCCCGCTGACCGTAGGAGTAGCCAAAATTCAGGGTGAACACCCAAGCACTAACCTTAAGACCACGCTGACGGGCTGCAGCGATCGCCTCAGCCAACAGGTCTCGATTCTCATAACCGCGTGTTTGAATCACACTTGGCCAAGCCGTGTTGTTTTCAGCCTGAGGCAACAGCACTTGACCGTTGTAAAAGGCCTCAATGTAGACCTCGTTGTAGCCCAAATTCACAATTCGGTCCATCAAGGCATCCAGCATGCCAGGCTGCAAATCACACGGATACAACCGTAGCCAAGTCGCTTGATTATCGGGCCATTCTTGTCGCCGACAGTCTCTGAGATTATTGGCATGCTGCTTTAGCAGACGCTCATACTGTCCAGCCGCTTCCGACTCTCCCAACAACACAGCTTGTCGTAACGACTCTTTTCGATCGATCTCAGCTTGGCTCAATTGGCAATACTGATTCAGGGTTGCCTGGGCAGGCGCACGCCAACCGGGCCCCAACAGGCCCACCCAAAGACACAACAGTCCGAGCACCGGCCGCTTAGGGACTGACGTAAGCCAAACAAGTCGTCTCATACCCTTTCGATTACAGGATCGCCGCAAATACAGACTGCCCAGCACCGAACCCTCGAGCCCGAACACCAAGGCAAAACGTTAGATGCCAGAGTACCAGAGGGGCGGCGGTAAAGCTTAAAAATTCGTCGGCCCAATCTATTCCCGAACGTGGGGCCTTATCCCTCGCCGCTTCTGCTATCCTCTGATCGTCCTTCCATGGCATAGAGTTTTTCCATTAATTCCGCCAAAGTCATGCGCTTGATATAAGGCCAGCCGCCGTTAATTTCAATATCTCTGAGCAGCCGGTAAAGCACCTGTCGATTATCGGGCAACGCCTCACGAAACAGCGTTTCTCTAATGTGCTGATGCTGTTCCTCTAGTTTCCGCAGCAAATCTAGCAAAGCAAGGCAATTCCCACGACGGGCCTCGGCTAGACTGCGAATGCCAGTCGTTAGTTCGAGTAATTCTGCATCAGTACTGGTCGGCAGAGCCGAAGTCATTGGATTTAAAAACTCTGGGGATGTCATCGCAGCATGCACTCCAACCGTTTGTTGCGTCTATCGTTCAGTCCAGAACCCCCAACGGGGGCAGGCTTTTTATACTGGCAGGCTCGGGACGTGTAATTCAGCTTCAACGTAATTCAGCTTTCAATTAAACAACTCCACTACAGCACCCCCTGCGCCTTTTCACACAAGACATCCTGCTCAGGCATCATATCTGCCCTTCGGCTGGTGCCTGGTTGCACCCCATCTGGTTACAGCATCAGTCGGTTTAGTCGGCGAATGGGCCTTCAGCTAAGGCGACTCAGGTTGCAATGTTTGTCCCGCAAAAGATCGCTGCTGACAGAAGCTGCCCAGTTTACCCATGGCCAAGGCCTGTAGTCATAGCTGGGTCATTCTGTACCGGCTTTACCAAAGATGCAAGCTAACACCTCAACAAACCCAGTCATGCACGAGGGGCATGGCCCGTGTAAAATATTGAAAACCCATAACTTTA
>JBCBOC010000307.1:0-5408 GCA_039821475.1 Cyanobacteria bacterium J06632_22
ACTCAATGTCGAAACGGAAATGGCACAGACTATAATTCATGGATCATAGCAGCAACCTATCGACGGCTGCTGATCCGGGTCACTGTTCCCTAATATCATGATTCGACTTGCGATCGCAGTTCTGATCGTCATTATTGGGTCTGCCCTTTGCTCCGGCACCGAGGCTGCCCTACTCTCCATTCCGCTGCTCAAGGCGCGGCAAATGGCCCAAAGCCGCAAGGCACCGGCCCTAGCGCTGCTGGCGATCCGCGAAAAGGTGAACCGGCCCATCGCTGCGATCGTCATCCTCAACAATATTTTCAACATCGTCGGCAGTATCGTCATTGGTAGCATTGCCGCTTCGGTGCTGCAGGATGCGCTGATCGGCGTCTTTTCGGCCGTCTTGACCTTTCTGATTATCCTGTTTGCCGAAATTATCCCTAAAACCATCGGCGAACGCTATGCCGAGCAGATTGGCCTGGTGATTGCCATCCCGATCCGCACCTTAACCCTACTGCTCACGCCGATTATTTTGCTGCTGGAGAAGATTACGGCACCGCTGGTGGCGGGTAACCAGCGACCCATTACCAATGAGTCCGAAATTAAACTGCTGGCGATGCTGGGCTACCAGGAAGGCCTGATCGAAGATGACGAAGCCGAAATGATTCAAAAGGTGTTTCGCCTGAACGATATCACCGCTGCCGACATCATGACCCCCCGCGTTGCGATTACCTACCTAGAGGGCCAGGATCGACTCAGCGCGGTGCAGCAGGACGTGATTGACTCTCAGCACAGCCGGATCATCATCATTGGTGAAGACATGGACCATGTGCTGGGGGTGGCCCTGAAGTCAGAGCTGCTCAAAGCGATTGTCCAGGGCAACGGCGACCAACCCGTACAGAACTTTATGCGTCAGGCCCGCTATATTCCTGAAACGGAGCGGGCTGACCGCCTGCTGAAAACCTTTCAGACGGCTCGGGAGCATCTCATGATTGTGGTGGACGAGTACGGTGGCGTGTCTGGGGTGGCGACCCTGGAGGATGTACTGGAGGTCCTGACTGGCGAAATTGTGGATGAAACCGATCGCAATGTAGACTTGCAAGCTCTGGCCCGTCAGCGCCGCCGTCGCCTGCTGCAGCGGCGTGGGTTTCGCAGTGATATTACGCGCCCCGGGCAGGAGGCAAAATAGTGGCCGTGTCTCCCGCCCAGGTTACCGGTAGACCGGCCTATGGCTTAAACCTGAAATGCGGTTTCTACGGTCTGGGGGTAAACCGCGCCGCTGTTGGTTTTTTGCTGAATTTCGATGACATATTTGACGTCGTAGCCGTCCTTGAGCCAGGGGGAGAAGACGGGGCCAAGGCTGAGGGTGTAGTCGTCGGTTGCGATCGCAACCCGCCCGCTAGATACCCCCTGCCGCGTCACGTCAAACGTAATGCTGTGGCGGAACTGATAATCCGCTGAAACGGCCCCACTGGCGGACTGTTTGGTGTAGCAGCTGACCGCCAGGGTGGCGCTCTGCAACAGCTCCCGTAGTGACCCGCCGTCGGTCAGTGTCAGCTCACTTTCGGCAACCCCTGTGGTGTGGTTCACCAGCTCGAATAAGCCCAGGCGGCTGGGAGAGAACCCCCCGGTCACCGTGAGCACGTTTAAACCGTCCTGCTCGTCGAGGGTGTAGTCCAGCGTGCCAGGAATGTCGTAGGTCAGCCGGGCCTGTTCGTTGAACGCCTCCACCGCAACCGTGACGTCTACGTTTTCAATGCCCAGCACTGTCGGGGCTTCGTTGGCCGCCCAATCCAGTCGAAACTGAGGGCGCTCGGTGGACTTTAAATAGGTGTAGTCGTTGGGCACGTCCGATGCCGGGCCTAACAGACTAGGCAGTCCCTGGCGCGGCACCCAAATATTTTTGACAAACTGCAGGGGACGGCCCAATAGGTTTTGCAGGCTGTCGGTGTAGCGGGTCACCTCCTGTGGAATATTAGGCTGAGGAATCAGCCGGAAGCTGCCGTACTGCCCCCCTTGCCCCGGACGCCCAGCCGTTCCAGCACGGCCACTTTCACCGGCCTGGCAGAAAAACTGTTGACTGGTGGTGAGTCCCTGGTAGCGGAGGTCGTAACGGTAGTCTTGAGAATCACGGGTAGAAATCGTGGGAGCATTTTCCCGCTCGTCTACACGTCTGACGCCAGAGCAGGCCGATAGCTCCCTAGAAAAAAGAGACCATTCCGCATTGTCTACATCCCGCTGTTGTCGCCAAACTTCCCACTCGCAATAGTTGATCGTCCATTGGGGCTCGACACAGCCACACCCTTCACCCCCGGTGGCTCCAGCTCCGGGCTGCCCCCCGCGCCCTCCGGCGGTGGCTACGGTCACGGTTTTGAGGCTATCGGTATCGGCGTAGAACAGGTCTACGTCGCCGCCACTGCCGCCGCTGCCGCCATTACCGCCGTTGCCGCCGTCGCCGCCGTCTGCACCCTGGAGGGAGTATTCAGGACGGTAGGGGGCATTGCAGGCACGAGCATGTTCTCCGGGCTGGGCGGGACTGCCATTGCTGCCGTCTTCTCCAGATACATCGTATTGCTGGAGCTGTGGGGTGGAGGTGTCGGTGAGCTGGATGGTGAGGTTGCGGCCGTTGCGGCCAGCGGTGCCTGCTGGGCCGTGTTGGCCGTCTCGGCCCGCTTGACCGAAGGCGAAATATTCGCGGTTACTGGGTGGCTGCGGTCTGCTGATGTACTGTTTGCTGCTGGCGGTACTGTAGGTGACGGGGACGGTCGGCTGGGGATGGGCCGAGAGGGCATCGTCAACCCCGATGCTGAGCAGCAGGGCCGATAGCAGAATCGTCAGCAGGGACTTGAGTTTTGCAGGACGCATGGGCAGGAGTGGGACAGGGCAGCGCTAGCCTACACTATGGCTCAGCTTAGTTGTCTATTCAGCGTCCCACGGGCCAATTCATGAAACTGGTCGTGGAAGCAGTAGCAAGCGTAGGGTGGGCACCGCCCACCAGCCTGAAAGCAGGGTATATAAGAAAGGTGGGTAAACAAGATAATGGCGTGAAACATCAATATCCTGACAAGGATGTTGCCCACCCTACGGGACTCTGAAGCTCACAGTTTCAAAAGAATAGCCATACTCGAAGGCTGAAGCGAAGTGCCCAAAGTTATACCATCCCGAGCCCCCTTTTCCTTTTTTTCTTTGCCCTTAACCCAACTTGGCCGAGGGCACTATTTTGACGCGCATCTCTTGACTAATCGTTGGTAGTTTCCGCAACGCGGCGCAGCTTCAGAGCGACTTAAAGTATCTCGCCACCGGCCACAACTCAAACCCTGCGCTTTCATAGGCGCGACGAGCCGGTGCATGGCCAGGGTCACCGCCCGTCTCTACCATCACAATAGCCATGCCCGTCTCTTTCATCCAACTCAGAGCATGATCGATGAGTGCGCTGCCAATACCGCGACCTTGGCAGTCCGGATCAACAGCCATCATGTAGATTTCGCCCATCTTGTCTTCTGGGTGCAGTTTGGCCGCAACAAAGCCCACAGGCTGTTCCGTTTCAACCGCAACCCAAACCTTCACGTCCTCTGCCGCACAAACGTCTTCCACCGCTTTCTGCTGACTCACTTGCCAGGTCTCTGGGTAAAACGCTTGATACACCTCCGCATTCAACGAAGTCTGTATAGACATAAATACAGGAGCCCATGCCCTCATTGAAAGCTGCACAACCGCACCAAGATGAGAACTCTCATAAGGTTGAATCTTCATTTTCGTTAAGCTGAACGCGTTAATAGTTGTTGTCAGAAGTTGTTGTCGAAGGAGCCGTTATTTAGTCGTGCGGTTGACTGCGTTAAAGCCTATGCTTCAACTTCGCTGTCTTCTGCCTCAGCCACTTCATCAAACCGAATAATGTCATGGCGGGGGTCTACCTCTCGCACCCGCACCTGGAACCGTTCCCCCAGCTCCATGGGACGGTTAAACCGCATCGGTAGCTCTAGCCCCAGCTCCTCAAACATAATCAGCCCCAAGCTCTCATGCTCTCGCAGCCAGCGCAGCAGCATCACTGGCCAGGCATGGTTTCCAGCACGGCGCAGGTACTCTAACGACCAGTAGCGCTTGGTTTGCCGCTCAACCGTGACCGCTTCGTAGGCCGTGCTAGAAATGCCCACTGTAAGCTGGGTCATCTCGTCACGCGTAAAGGGCAGCTCATCGCCACGCAGGTGCGCCTTGAGCTGGAAGTGGGCCAGCAGATCGGTGTAGCGACGAATGGGAGAGGTCACCTGACTGTAGCGGTCTAGTCCCAGAGTGGCGTGGCGAGATGGGGTGGTGCCCATTTCGCTTCTAGGCATGCAGCGGCGCAGGGCCGAATCCCGCACCCAGCCGCCTGGCAGCTGGAGTAGTTCTTCTTCGGAGGGCAGTTCTGGCTGGGGCTGACCCCGGTACGGGATGGCTAGCTCATTCTCTTCGCCATAGCGAGCCCCCACTTCCCCCGCCATGATCATCATTTCGGCCACCAGCTGGCGAGAGGTGGAATTGTCTAGTACTTCGATGGTGATGTCCGCACCGTCATTTTCGACCCGTACCGAGGAGTCGGGCATTTGAATACGGATAGCGCCCTGGGTCTGTCGCCAGGACTGACGCTGCTTAGCCCAAGTTGCGATCGCACCCAGTTCCGGCTCCGCCTGGATATCCAGATGCAGCATCTCGTCCACATCTTCGTAGGTGAGCCGATAGGTGGGTTTGATCAGGCTAGGCCGAATCTCATACTCTTCCACTTCGCCCGTTTCCCGCAGGACCACCCCAAAGCTCAGGGCACAGCACACCTCTCCTTGGCGCAGACTCATGGGGCCTGTGGCCAGGGCCTCTGGAAACATGGGGATCATGCCCGTGGGTAGGTACACCGTGGTGCAGCGTCGCCGCGCTTCCATATCCAGCGAATCGCCGGGCGTCAGCCAGCGGGTTGGATCGGCAATGTGGACCCACAGCCGTTCCCGCCCGTCAGTGAGTGTTTCTAGGCTGAGCCCGTCGTCAATTTCGCGGGTGCTCTCATCGTCAATGGTGTAGACCTTAAGGTGGGTCAGGTCGGTTCGCCCAGGGTCGGGATCGGCCGGTAAGGTACCCAGGGTTTGCTGCATGACCGCCATCACCTCGTCTGAGAATTCAATTGGCAGTTGGGCCCGACGCAGGGCAAGGTTTTCGTGGGGCTGCCATAGGCCTATCTTAACCAGCAGCTCAAAGGTCAGTTCAGGGGTGGCCTTTTTTCCGAGGGCCGCAATAATGTCGTGGGCGACGTTTTTCTGGGAGGCCTCATCCCCAAAGAGGGCATAGCGTTCCAGAATCTCGATGCGGGGGCGATCGCTTTTTTCCCAAGCCATGCTCTCCCCGGCAATGGCTTGGCGCACGCGCGCGAGGAAACCTTCCCACTCCTGCTGCCGCTTAGCCTC
>JBCBOC010000620.1:0-3100 GCA_039821475.1 Cyanobacteria bacterium J06632_22
CCGGTTCGTTCAGGGGTGGACACCCTAGAGCTCGACGCCGTGGCGCTGCAAATCCAAAGCGTCAGCCTCGGCGAAACCATCCAGCCCCACAACTACGACGGGGAGAAACTGACGGTTAGCCTGACTGAACCGCTAACGGCCGGCAACCCCGTCGTGCTGGAGATCGCCTACGCAGTGGACAAACCCGAACGGGGCATTTACTTTATCCATCCTGACGAGCATTACCCCGATAAGCCCTATCAAGTGTGGACCCAGGGCGAAGATGAAGACTCTCGCTACTGGTTTCCCTGCTTCGACTACCCCGGTCAGTTGGCTACGTCTGAAATCAAAGCCAAGGTACCCAACCCCTATCAAGTGATTTCCAATGGAGAGTTGGTGGGCAGTAAAGCCAGCGGCAAGAATCACACTATCTATCATTGGAAACTAGACAAGGTACACCCCAGCTACCTGATGACCCTGGTAGTGGGCGAATTTGATGTGATTGAGGACCAGTGGCGCGATCGCAAAGTCACCTATTACACCCAGCAGGGTCGCAAGGACCAAGGGCAACGCACCATGGGCCGCACCCCCGAGATGATGGAGACCTTCAGTCAGCGATTTGGCGTGGACTATCCCTTCTCCAACTATGACCAGGCCTGCCCAGTAGACTTTATTTTCGGTGGCATGGAGAACACCACCACCACACTACTGACCGACCGCTGCCTGCTGGACGAGCGGGCAGCCATTGACAATATCAACTCAGAAGTATTGGTAGCCCACGAGCTAGCCCACCAGTGGTTTGGGGACCTGACGGTGATTAACCACTGGTCCCACGCTTGGGTTAAAGAGGGCATGGCCACCTACTCCGAAGTGCTGTGGATGGAGCACGCCTACGGTCAGGATGAAGCCGCCTACTACCACTTGGGCAACGCCCGCCAATACCTATCGGAAGATGCCAGTCGCTACCGCCGCCCGCTGGTTACCCATATTTATCGCGAAGCCATCGAGCTATACGACCGCCATATTTACGAGAAGGGCTCCTGTGTGTATCACATGATTCGCACCGAGCTGGGGGACGAGCTATTTACCCGGACATTACAGACGTTTTTGACCGACAACGGACACAGCACAGTAGAAACCATCGATGTCCTCCGCGCCATCGATAAGGCCACTGGGCGCAACCTGCGCTACCTATTTGACCAATACGTGTATCGGGGCGGTCACCCCGACTATAAGCTGGGCTACAGCTGGGACGCCGACAGCAACCTGGCTAAAATCACCGTCACCCAAACCCAGGTGACCGATGGCACGTCTCAGGTTCAGGAGGGGCTGTTTGACCTCAAAATACCCATTGGGTTTGGCTACCTACCCGAGGAGAAGGGCAAAGGAAAAAAGAACAAAAAAGGCGCAGCCCCGACCCTCCAAACCTTTACTATCAGGATTCACGAGCGTCAGCAGGCGCTGTATATCCCCTTGGCGCAAAAGCCTGACTTTATCAGCTTTGACGTGGGCAACAACACCCTCAAAACCGTTGAACTGACCTACCCTCTGAAAGAACTCAAAGCCCAGCTTGCCCACGATCCCGACCCAATTTCCCGAATTTATGCCGCAGAGGCCATTGCCAAGAAAGGTAATCTAGAGGCCGTTCAAGCCCTGGAAAACGCCCTGAAGACGGAACCCTTTTGGGCCGTGCGCGCAGAGGTGGCCGAACAGTTAGGCGCAATCCAACTCGACCAAGCGGTCACGGTACTCTTGAATGCCCTCAAAGACACCGACCCTAAGGTGCGACGGGCGGTGGTCGAGACCCTAGGGGGGATCAAAACCGCGGAAAGCTATAAGGCCCTTAAAGCTATTGCCGAGAAGGGTGACGCCAGCTACTACGTAGAAGCGGCAGCTATTCGCTCCCTGGGCAAGGTGGGCAGCAGCACCTTAGATAACGGTAAAGATAAAGAGAGAAAGGCGTTAAAGCTGTTGGAGAAAATTCTCCAGGAGCGCGCCGGATGGAATGAAGTGGTACGCGGGGGGGCGATCGCAGCTTTGAGCCAGTTCAAAACCAGCGAAGCTGCCCTGGATCTGTTGCTGCCCTATACTGAGCTGGGTATTCCCCAGGCCCTTCGACTAGCGGCCATTCGTGCCCTGGGATCAATCTCAAAACACCAGAACAAAGTCTGCCTACAGCGCATTCTTGAACGGCTGGAAGCCCTATCTCGGGAAACCTTTTTCCTTACCCAGGTCTCTACGGTGGCAGCCCTAGGCCAAATGGAAGATGTCGGTGCCCTGAGGGTTCTCAGAAACTTGGTGGACCATAGCCTCGACGGTCGCGTCAAACGCCGCGCTGAGGAAGCCTTACAGCGGGTTCGCAAGAACATGGGCTCGGACAAAGCCTTAACTGAACTGCAGCGAGCATTAGACGAGGTGAAGAAGACCAACCAGGATCTCAAGAGTCGACTTGAGACCCTAGAGGCCAAAACCAAACCGTGACTATCGTCCTAGCCAAATAACCAGAGCAAAAGCAGCCAGCGCCAACACCAAGAAGTTAAGCCAGGCAAAGTTACGCCGTTTGTCGGTGGCGTTAATATAGCAGTGCAGGTGGCTAAAATCGTCTGCACTGCTAGGATTAAGGCCCGCTGACATCGCAACAGTTTTATCGTCGTTAATATCAAGTAGTAAACCGCAGTAATAACACGGCCGGTGGCTACCATCGTGCAAGTTGAGATAAACGGACTCGCCACATTCCTTACAGGGCGAGGGATCTTGATAGTCGCCTTTTTCCATCAAAGACAATAACGAGCGCTGTAGTTTTGTTTTACACGTGGGGCACTTTTTTGATACCCGAGTGGTTATGGCCTGACTACGATAAATAGGAAAAACCTTATGGAGACAATCTCCATGGGCAAAACCTGTCATTGGCTCTAACCGACGATTCGTCGGCAGTTTGCTCACGAGGTTAAGGTAGCGTTTACTGTGTCCAATAACACCACGTTCCGACAGATTCGTCATTGCAGAAGCTTTCGCTTTTTTTCGACAGATAACACACGCTTGTTTCTTGATATAGCTCGTATGACAGTGAGGGCAAGATGTTGCATTTTCACTGACGTTCTGATCACATTCGGCGCACTGA
>JBCBOC010000337.1:0-5029 GCA_039821475.1 Cyanobacteria bacterium J06632_22
ACAGGGGAAAGTCTCAATTAGCTGCTGTTCCACAGTTTGTGCGTCTCCTGGCGGGACCGTCCGCTCGTCCATAAAGTACAGTTCGGCTGTGGTCGCGGCTGGATCCTGCTGACACAGGTACCGTCCAAACTCCGGCAAGGATGACTTACTGCGGACACGGCTCAGGTTAATAAAGAACGTGCGCCACTGCATGTTGGGATAGAGCTGATTGCGCACCCGCAGCGAGGGCTTATCAAAATCTACGGCCTGGCCGGGATAGAGCAGGTTAATATCTTCGCCGTCTGCGGCCTTGCCCACAGCCACATACCAGCCGTCATCCTTGGGGGGGCCCGGAGAGAAAATGCTCCAGGACTGGTCTAAGCGAGTAACTCGGCTGAGGGGGTCGATCGTCTGCAGCGTTCGACTGGTGGTCACCCGACGCAATCCCTTCAAAACTGTCGTATCGCTGTCGACAAAGGCATAGTGACTGGTAATGCTGCGAAAGTTCCAGACGGTTGTGAGCAGCAGTAGCGTCAGTGCGATCGCACTCAGCGTCAGCTGAGGCATACTGCCTGCCCGCACGTCCATGGGTTTAAACTTAAACGGCTTCGTCAGGCGGCCCGCTGCCCGGCGGTTCGTTGCGATGGTTTCATAAACGCGGGTGTCCAGCGTCATCAGCGGCGACCAGCGCAGTACCGGGGCCAGCCAAAAGAAAACGGGCGAAAGGCTAACCACGTAGGCAATGCCCTGCCACTTGTAGTGGTGGTTGCCCTGCCAGTCCACAATCACCCAAGAATTTTGCGCCAGCATGGCCTCGCTCAATAAGAATCTTCGCGCATTGCCAGCGCCGCCCGGTGAGTTTTGGCTGGTTTACGGCCCAATCGAAAGAGCTGTTTGAGTGCATTGCGGGCCACCTTGAGCCGATGCCGCCGAGTGGGCAGTCGATAGATATACACCGCTCGCCGCACTAAGCCACCCAGCTTTCCAGACATTGTCAGTCCAAAGCTCCAAACCCCCCCGGCCCCCGCGCCCAGGGTAAGCATGTCGCCCAGATGCAAGTAATGGAAGGGCTGTGCCGATTTTCCTTTGACCATTGCCGCCAAACTCTTGGCCACGGCATCTGCGCCCTGGTAGGCGGCCTGGGCAGTGTTGGGGTTGGGCTGCGCTGCGCCTTGAATCACGGCACTGTCCCCCAGCATAAACACCTCAGCATGGTCTATGAGCTGTAGGGTAGGTTTCACCCAAACTTGACCGTACTCATTGCTGGCCACGGCATCGCTGCCGAGCCAACCTAAGGGCTGGGTCCCCGTCGCCCAAATGGTGAGATCGCAGTCACGCACAAAAGTTTGCCCCGCCCGCTGCCCCAAAACCTGCCGGTCCGTGATTTCGTCAACGGACGAGTGATACCAAACCTCGACGCCGCGCTTTTTCAGCGCTTTTTCAGCCGCTCGACGCAACCCTTGGGCAAAGGGCTTGAGAATGGCATTACCCCGATCTATCAGCACGACCTGAGCCCGCCCCTTAAGGCGGTCAGACACTTTAGTGGCGAGTTCAACGCCACTGGCACCGCCCCCCACCACGATAATGCTAGGACTCGAATGGGTGGCCGCCAACTGCTCAAGTCGAGTTTTGAGGGTCAGGGCATCGTTCAGGGTGCGAAAAGGCTGCGCGTAGTTTTCGACGCCAGGCGTCTCCACCTTGCGGGTCACTGCCCCCGTGGCCATCACCAAATAGTCGTAGGGCAGCACCTCACCCCGTGCCAACGTCACCTGTCGTTCAGCCAGGTTGACATCAACGGCCCGGTCCTGCTTCCAGTGAATGTTTTTCCCCGCAACGAGGGAGCTATAGGTGGGCGCAATCTCCCAAACCTGCAGCTCGTCCGTCAAAACCTCGTACAGCAGTGGCGTAAACAGGAACTGTTCCTGGGGCTCAACCAGAGTAATCTCACAGTTTCTGAGGTGGCGATATTTTTGCAGATAGACCGCCGTATAAAGACCACCAAAGCCACCGCCCACGATGCAAATCCGGGGGCAAAGATGCGATTTATGGCCTGCTACAGCGGCATGCGGCGGTGCCGGAGGGGAAATCGTCATAGGGGTTCTCAGGGCAAGAGAATAGGCTTGAGTTCAGCAGCAAGCTGCTGCGATCGCAACCTTCTCCCTTCCGGATTCAGATGGTAGTGAGTATCGGCAAACAGGCTCGTATCAGTCTGAATATTCAGGGTGTCTTCGTCGTAGAGCAAGGGCGCAATGTCATCCAGCGCCTCGGCCATCGCCGTAATGTTTTCCAAGGTCTGTTCGCCCGTGTTGGCATAGATCCAAGGCAGTGCTAACACTAGCGTTCCCCCTTTTGCCTCAACCTCCGATTTAAACTGAGTAATTCGGTCAAGGGCATGGTCGGTGGCGGGTCTACGGATTTTCATCTGCCACCATTCACCCGTCCGGACTTTTTCAACAGTGGGGTCCCCGTTAGCCGTCAGAGGGTCATCGTAGTAGCCAGTAAACTTACCCTCGTCCATCAGGTCTCGGGCAGACTTGATCACACTGCGCAGAGAAGGGGTGCCCAACATCAATAAATCCTGGGCCAGTTGCTTAGGGGGAATATTGCCCATGCCCGGGCGACCAATGGCAATGGCAAAGGGGCCAGACCGGTCACCCAAGCCCGCTTCATGGTGTAGCAGCAGATACTCGGGCACCAGCAGCACCGTATCGCCAGGATTCACGTGCTCCAAAACGTTGGGCAAAATCATATTGAGCCCCACGGGACCATCAATCCCCAGGTTGACCACGGGCAAACCGAGTTCCTCCTCCAGAAGATCGGAGTTGAGGGTGTAATGGGCACCGGACCCCCCGGTAATCAAAAGCTTAGGCTCGTCGACAGCGGCTGCGATCGCAACCTTCTTTTGGTACATCGACTTCAGCCAGCGCGTTTCGCCCCCCAGGTGCAAGTTGTAGACAAAGCCCGCAGCCCAAGACAGTCCGGCGGCGGCAATCCAGGGAAGTAGTTTCGGTCTTGTCATGGTTCCGTCCTAAAACTCAAAGTAGATGAACTCAGACGGAAGATTTGCCGCCATTAAGATGGTCAGCACCAGCAATATCTTCGACATCACTGGACTGGTCAGGAGCTCATACTCCGGTCTCTCCCGCCAGACAGCCAGATGCTCCAGCAGCAAGAAAGTCACTGCCAGCAATAGCACCAGTCCCAGAGCCAGGCTTTCATTAGCACTAAAGTGCGTCAGCGCACTGACCAAGTTACCCGGCGAGTAAGCCCAGGGCGTAACAAGCGTCTGAAGCTTCGTCAACAGTCGGCCAAAGTTCGTCTCCATAAAGAACAGACAGCCCAGAATCACCGCCCCAAAGGTCATGGCCCAGGACACCACCTGAGATCGTTGAACGTACTTGCCCATCAGTCGACTAAAGGGCCGCCCTGCATAGCGCAGCAGCAATAGCAGCACCCCATGATAAGCGCCCCAAATCATAAAGTTCCAGGCCGCACCATGCCAGAAACCGGACAGGGTAAAGGTCAGAAACAAATAGAACGGCGCCCACTGCTTACGCTTGCCCATCAGGGGCAGAAACACATAGTCGCGAAACCAGGTACTCAAGGTGACGTGCCAGCGCCGCCAAAACTCGTTGATACTCTGGGAGGTGTAAGGTGCCAGAAAGTTAATCGTGAGCCGAATGCCAATGATGCGGGCAATGCCCACCGCCATAAAGCTGTAGCCGCCAAAGTCAAAGTAAATCCGCAGCGTAAACAGAAACGCATTAAACCAGACTAACCAAGGGTTTGTCGCTTCGCCTAATTGAATGAACGGCGCAATGTTATCCGCCAGAACAAACTTCATGAACAGCCCTAAGGACAGCCACCGGAAGCCTAGGTCCCAATTTTCCGGCGTGAACTTAAACCGAAAGGCCTCAATCTGGGGCAACAGCGACGCCCGCCGTTCAATCGGCCCCGCCACAATTTGCGGGAAGAACGATACGAAATTTAAGTAATCAATAAATTTGATCGGTCGCTTCTTCCGTGCCTTGAGCGAGTCCACCACAAAGGCCACCATTTGGAAGGTGTAGAACGACAACCCCGGCGGAATGGTGTTGAAAATCGGCAGCGGAAAGCTACCTTTCCAATTCTCTGGCACCGGTGCGGCCAGACCAATCATGTCTTCAATAAAGAAAGTGAGGTACTTGAAATAGGCCAGCACGCCCACATCAAATACAATCAGCGCCGTCGCGATCCAGCGAGCCTGCTGCTTAGCCTGGGGCCCCTCACGACTCAGCATCCACTTCACCATCAGATAGTTAAAAACAATCTGAAAGACGAAAACCGCAAAGCTCGTCTTACTGGCGTTAACAAATAAAAATAGCGATAAAGCCGCAAGCCCGACCGTATCGAACGCATCGCGCCATAGATTTGTGGATTTGCCAATGAACCGCACCGTAAAAAACGGTACGCAGGTCAGCAACAGCACCCACCAAAATGAAAATTCTGAAAAATTCAAAGATACCCCCGAGTGGAGTCACGAGGAGAGGAGGTTGGGAGGAGAGGAGGGGAATATTTAGCCCTGTCAAGCCAAATAACGGGTCCCGCCTCACCCCCTTACTCCCTCACCCCCTCACCGCTCTATACAGAAACGTCAAACTCTTGAACTAAATACGTCGAAGCCTTCTCAATGGTGGGGTAGTCCCACAGCAGCGTGGAGGGCAGTTCAAGGTCGAGCCAATCTTCCAAGTCGCCGACCAGGGTGACGGCATCGATGGAGTCTAGGCCATAGCGGGTTAGCGGCTGGCTGACTTCAATGGTGCTGGGGTCAATGGAGAGGACATCGGCCAGTTGACTGACCAGCCACTGTTGGATGGCCTGTACGGGAGAGTTGGCCTGAGCCTGCTCAGAGGAGCTGGAGTTCTGGAGTTGTTGCATGGGATTCGGATTGAGTGGTTGTCTGGGCAAGCTGGAACGGAACAATTGAGAACATTTTGTCCTCACGGTGGAGCTGAATGAGCCGTTGATAAACGGTTTCGTAGTCATCCACGTCCACCGGGGCAGGAGCTAC
>JBCBOC010000693.1:0-2685 GCA_039821475.1 Cyanobacteria bacterium J06632_22
ATTACTCCCTAGCGATACGATAAAAAATACTGAATACGGGTTCGCGGTCATTGCAAAAGCAGCTTGTCTAGGGCAAGTGAGGTCCTATTCCACCAGCCGCTTTCCACGTGATCCAACCCGCCCTTACAAGGAGCGCGCCTTGGTTACTACCACATCTTTAAGAACCTCTAAATCAGAAGAAATTTTTACCGCTGCAAAAGACCTGATGCCCGGCGGTGTCAGTTCCCCCGTGCGCGCCTTCAAATCCGTGGGCGGTCAGCCTATCGTATTTGACCGCGTCAAAGGCGCATACATTTGGGATGTCGACAGCAACCAATACATCGACTATGTCGGCACTTGGGGGCCTGCTATCTGCGGTCACGCCCATCCCGAGGTGCTAAGTGCCCTGTCAGGTGCTCTAGAAAAAGGCACCAGCTTCGGTGCCCCTTGCGCCCTAGAAAACGTCCTGGCCGAGATGGTGATTGACGCCGTCCCCAGCGTGGAAATGGTGCGCTTTGTCAACTCTGGCACCGAGGCCTGCATGGCCGTGCTACGCCTAATGCGCGCCTACACCCAGCGAGAGAAAGTCATCAAATTCGAAGGCTGCTACCACGGCCATGCTGACATGTTCCTGGTTAAGGCTGGGTCCGGCGTCGCCACGCTAGGTCTGCCAGACTCTCCCGGTGTACCCAAGTCTGCAACCGCTGCCACCCTGACCGCCCCTTACAACGATCTAGAAGCGGTCAAGGCCCTATTCGAGCAGAACCCTGGCGAGATTTCCGGCGTCATTCTAGAGCCCGTTGTCGGCAACTCCGGCTTTGTGCCACCGGTACCTGGCTTCCTTGAAGGTCTGCGCGAGCTGACCCAGGAGCATGGTGCCCTGCTGGTATTTGACGAAGTCATGACCGGTTTCCGCATCTCCTACGGCGGTGCCCAAGCGAAGTTTGGCGTTACCCCAGACCTCACCACCATGGGTAAGGTGATCGGTGGTGGTCTGCCCGTGGGTGCCTACGGGGGTCGACGCGACATCATGGAAATGATTGCCCCCGCTGGCCCGGTTTACCAAGCTGGCACCCTGTCCGGCAACCCCCTGGCCATGACCGCAGGCATTAAAACGCTAGAGATTCTCAAGCGCCCTGGTGCCTATGAGCAGCTAGAGACCGTAACCAAAAAACTCAGCGATGGCCTGCTGGCCGCGGCCCGCGAGCACGGTCACACCGTCTGCGGTGGCAGCATCAGTGCCATGTTCGGCATGTTCTTTACCGACGGCCCCGTCCACAACTACGACGATGCCAAGGGCTCTGACCTAGACAAGTTCAGCCGCTTCCACCGGGGCATGCTAGAGCGTGGAGTTTATCTCGCACCGTCTCAGTTTGAGGCTGGCTTTACCTCGTTGGCCCACACCGACGACGATATCGAGAACACCTTGGCTGCTGCCCGCGCTGTTTTGGCTGAGCTGTAATTTCGCCAATGCCAAACGTCAACGCCGGTATCGACGATACCGATGAACTTGCCGTCCTAGAAGCGGAGATTGGGGGCGCTGCCCCCATCGACCCGCTGGACGATATTGCGATAGCTGGGGATGCCGCCGAGCCCCCCAGCTACGATGTTGATGCGATGCTACCGCTGCTGTCTTCCGAGGATATGCAGCAGCGCATGTTGGCCGCTCGTGCCTTTTACAAAATTCAAGATGGCCGCGCCATTCCCCAGCTGATTGCCCTATTACAGGACGAGAGCCCCCTGGTACGGGTCAACGCGGCCTACGCGCTGGGTCGCAACCCCAGCGATGCCGCTGTAGAGGCCCTAATCGCCCAGTTTAACGACGACAGCCATGGCTATGTCCGCAAGGCCATTGTCTGGGCCTTGGGGGCCTGTGAACGGGAGCAGGCCGTATACCCCCTCGTCGAAGCCATTGAAAACGATATTTCTGTTGTGCGCCTGTGGGCGGCCAGTGCCTTGGGCCAAATGGGGGCCATCAGCTATGAGGCCGGACTCAAGGCTATCCCCGCGCTGATTAAAGTCATGCGCAATGACGACATTTCCATTGTGCGCAGCAACTGCGCCTGGTCCATCGGCGAACTCTGTCGTTACTTACCACCCAACGCGGTCTACGCCACCGCCATCGACGCGCTGATTGAGACCTTTGCCGACGATGAGGATTTAGGCGTGAGGGAAGATGCCCGCGCAGCCATTTTGACGCTGGGTGATCCGAGAGGGTTGCAGGTGATTGAAGAGATTGAGCAAGATGCCCTGTTTGATTGACTCACTGACGTCGTCTACTCAATAGACTAAGCCGCTACAATCACAGTATGCGTCGTTTTCAAGCTTTTGATGGGTGGAAACAGATATGACAGGCCTCTTCATCAATCAAACGCAAACTCCGTTGCCTATTGATTTATCTTCGCTGACAACAACAGCCAAGATGAGTGATCGTCAATTCTACGACTTCTGTAAAACCAACCCAGACCTAAGAATTGAGCGCAATGCCAGTGGAGAAGTCATCATTATGCCGCCTGCATTGGCCGATACTGGAAATCGGAATTTTCGAGTGTCTGGGCAGCTCTATGTCTGGGCCGAAGCGGATGGCACAGGTGAAGCGTTTGACTCTAGCGCAGGTTTTACGCTGCCCAATGGGGCCACCCGTTCCCCTGATGCAGCGTGGATTTTATCCAATCGGTGGGCTGCGCTGACGCCAGAGCAGCAGGC
>JBCBOC010000297.1:0-5494 GCA_039821475.1 Cyanobacteria bacterium J06632_22
AGACCAAGGGTTTCACAGCCAGAACTGTCCTAAGCGCTTGGCCCAACACGGTGCGCTGGGTTAACCCTGGAAGAAAATACGCCTATTGGGCCATTTTCTTAGACGCAAAGTGGCCAGCGCTATATTGCGTTCGTCGAGGTGCCAAGGACCGTTCCGGGTGCTGAAGTCCCTGATATCGGAGCCCCTCGATGCCGAATGCTTTAGCCCACCCTTCGAGGGCTATAGTGGCCTGTCCAACCTATAACTCAGGTTTTATACCCACTACCTTCCGGGCCAGTGGCAGGTCCAGCGGCCCTCTGGCTGACGTTCATAGAACCTGATCTGCCAGGTCACGGGCTGGGTCGGGTCAATCATGTTTTCAGCCAGTTGGGACAACGGGCCATGTTGCGCCTTGTCAAATCCGTAGGCCAGGCTCAGATGCAGCCAGGTTTTCAGGCGAATGGCATCTGTTCGGGTGGCCGAATCGCCCTGCGCTGCAAAGGTAGCGGCCACTTGCTCTAGCCAGGGCGAGGTTAGCTCCAGGCCATGCCAATCAGGCTTAAGCCGCAGTTGGTCTATGGTGACGGTGCCATTGGGATGTTGATTGAGGGCCTGCTGGGCCGCTTGCACATACTCCGGAATGGCACTGGGCCGATCGTGAAAGAAACCCGTCAGCGTACAGTGGGGCATGTAGGCGTGGGCGCGATTCGCACCATACTGCAATCGGCTACGATCGAAGTAGGCCTCTATTTGCTGGGCGAGAGGGCCCGAGGGGCAGGCATAGAGAATCAGTTCCGTTAGGACAGGCGCAGAAACCGGTTCAGACATGGTTCAAGGTTGGGGTCGCAGGTCGGGGCAGCTCAGAACTGGGCAACGGGGCGACCTTGACTATAAACCGCTTTAAGGCCCGCCATGGGTGGCTGTGACAGATCCATCAGCAGAAAGTTGGCGTCGAGCCCGGGTGCGATCGCACCGACGCGATGGTCGATACCTGCTGCCTTCGCGGGGTTCGCCGACACCAGCGCCCAGGCCGCGTCCAACGACATTAACCCCAATTCCTGGAGCTTAAACGGCGCATTGAGCAGCGACGCATAGTGATAGTCGGAGCACAGGCAGTCCACCGCCTCGGCGGGCACCGCTTCGGCCACTCCCATGTAGCCCACGTGAGACCCACCCCGCAGCAGATTGGGGGCGCCCATCAACACAGAAACGCCCTGGGCACGGTGGGTTTGAGCTAGGGCAATGGTGGCAGGAAATTCTGCGATCGCAACGCCGCGAGCTAAGCTATCGGCCACCTCCGCGGGCGTTTCATCGTCGTGGGACGCTAGGGGAATGCCCTGGGCTTGGGCCAGTACCGCAAGCTTCTCGGTCTGCTGCCGCCCCAACGGCCGTCGCGCGTAGGCCGCCTCGATCAACGCCCGAATCTCTGTTTCAGAGCGTTTGATGCGCTGCCGCAGTCCCTTGGTGTAGCGCTGTAGCGTCTCATCATTCAAGTCCGGGGGGACATGGTCGTTGAGCGACAGCAGCTGCACCCGGTCCGTCTCCAGCCAGTGATACAGCTCGTCGATGTGCTCGGTGTTCGACTGCTCGTGGCGAATGTGGATGGCGCTATTGACCTGGAGATAAGGCTTTAGATCCGACAAAACCGCCTGAATAATGTCGCAGGCCGTGGCCCGGCTGCGCAACTCCGGCTCAAAGGAATCGGTAATCGAGTAGTAAAACGTGGTAATCCCTGCGGCCAGCAACGCTCGGTCATTATCTAGCAGCGCCGTCTCCAGGGGAAAGCGCACCCCCGGTCGGGGACAAATCATCCGCTCGAAAGCATCCCCATGTAGGTCCACCAGTCCCGGCAGCAGGTGCAGCCCCGTCGCATTGAGTGTTTGGCAACCCGGGGGAGCCGAGGCCGCCCCGATTACCTCAAATCGGCCTGAACGGATTAAAACCGTGGCGGCCTCGGCCCACCCCTGTGGGGTCAATACCGTCGCACCTTGAACTGCAAGTGTCATTCTGAACCTGACGCCACATCAAAAGGGTGGGCAAAAATAGCGAACTCAACACAAAGGCGAATCGACTGAGTAGGCCGGAAATCTCAAGCCTGGCACCGCCCTAGCAACTGAACGTACTCGTACAGACCCGCGTCTGAAGTTCTTCATCGTTAAACAGCCCCACAAAGGCACTCCCACTGGCCTTACGCTGCTCAATCAGCTCAAAGAGCGGTAGTCGATCGCGTTCGGCCAGGTGCGTCATCGGCGCGTTTAGCAAATACACCGGGTAGTCCACAGCAAAAGTGCGGGCCACGTTCACCCGCTGCTGCTCAGCCTTAGAGAACTTGACCGGCGACACCCGCCACAGCCGACGCGGCACACTGGCCTGGGCCAGCAAACGACTGACCGTCTCCCGCGCCACTTGCCGAGGGGTGCCGCGCTCTAACAGGGGATCAAGCACCATCTCAAAGGCAGTAGCGCGGGGGCTAGCGGGCAAAACCTGCCCCAAATAGCCAATGTTCTGATGACATACCGTCTGCAATTGCGACCCCGACAGTCGGGCTATGTTCACCCAGTGACCGTCAGCCGACACCCAAATCGCGCCAGCATCGACCTGGGACTGCCCGTGCAAAATTTGCAGCAGCAACGACTTGGCCAACAGGCTCACCCCCGTCAACCCCACACAGTCTCCGGCTCGTAAGGTCAGGGTCAGGTCATTGACCAGAGAGAAGCCAAGCTCTCCCTGTCGCGCCACTCCTTTGTAGATACGATCCGCCTTGAGGCAAACATCTGTCGGCAGGCTAATGGGCTGTGCCAAACGGGATGACGAACGAAAGATAAAGCGTGGTAGGGCAAGACACACCATTTATCAGGAACTCTATCAAGGGCATAAAAGTAAGATTACGATCTAACGGACACCACTGGCGTAACGATTACAACATAACTTTTAAGCCCTCTATGTGCTGTTACGGACATTGATAAACACATCTCCGTGCTGTGCCCCCAAATTTTACGCAACCCGCTGCCCCTGGCTATACACAGCGGTGATTTGAGGGACTGCCCCAGCGTTGTTGACCGCGACCCAGTCAGCGCGTTTACCCACCTCCAGACTGCCGCGATCGCAATCGAGGCCAATTGCCTTAGCCGGATTGGACGTAAACAGCGCCATCGCTTGGTGCAGAGGCAGATCCTGGGTTTCAGCAATTAAAAACATGGCCTGGATCAGACTTTGGGGCACATAGTCTGACGACACCACATCCACCAGACCATGCCCGACCAAATCCATGGCCGACACATTGCCCGAGTGGGAGCCGCCCAGCACCAGGTTAGGGGCGCCCATCAGCACCTGTAGTCCATGGGTGTGGGCTTCCTTCGCAGCAGCCAGCGTCGTGGGAAATTCGGCAATCACCGCCCCTTCCTGTACCGCCTGCTGCACGTGGTCTTCGGTGGCGTCGTCGTGGCTGGCGAGGGCCACCTGCTGCGTTCGAGCTAGGTCCACCAAAGACTGCCGGTTCCGGTCCGCATGATCCCGCTGGGCTGCAAGCCGTGCCTCGATAAACCCATCCATCTGTTCAGCCGTCACGCCATGCTTGCCCATGTAGTACTCTTTGTACTTTTCGATCTTGGCAAACTGGCGCTGGCCTGGCGTATGGTCCATCAGTGACATCAGCGACAACAGCGGATGCTCAGCGTAGGTGCTCACCAGCTCGTAAACTTGCTCGTAGCCCAGCTCACAGCGTAGGTGTAGCCGGTGATCCACCGTAAACTGACCCTGCTGCTGGCGCTCGGTCAACGCGTCAATCATCGGCCCAAACATATCCACCCGCAGCGACCCTGGGCTAGGGGTGACATCGCCAATGGAAATGGCATCGCACACCGTTGTGACCCCCGCCGCCGCCAGATCCCGGTCGTGGTAAGTTGCCGCTGCGGCCATGGGCCAGCGAACGCCCGGACGCGGAGATAAACACCGCTCAAAATTATCCGTATGCAGCTCCACCAACCCCGGCAACAGATAATCGCCGTTTCCGTCCACTGCACCACTCACCTGCGACCGTCCAGGCTGGACCTCAACAATGCACCCATCCCGGACCACTAACGTCCCTAACAGCGACTGATCCGGCAGTTGCAAGCGGTAGTTGGTGTAGATTTTTTCGGTGTTGCGGGTCTCGTGCGCCGTCTCTGCCATAGCTTTTCTCCAATCTTCTGCTCAGGATACTGGCTATAGGGGGGGCAAGCCGCGTTGTCTAGACGACAAGGCGACCCAGAAGTGGCCAGAAGTAGCCCAGCAGCAACCCAGTTATTTACGCCGCCTTAACCTCAAACTGCCGCCACCGATCCCCCATCAACCCGGTAGTTTGATCCCACAATAAAGCTGGCCTGCTGAGAGCACAGAAACGCAACCATTGTCGCCACCCCCTCCGGCTTGCTCCGACGATTGAACTCTAAATGAGGACGCGTCTCCGCCAAGAAGGTTTCAATGGCTGCGTTGAAATTCAGCGTCTTCTCTAAAGCTAAAGATTCGGGCAAAGCGAGTGAAGTAGTGAGAACGTTTGTGGCGGTTGCTATATCAGGAGAAAGAACCGAAAAAGAGAGATTCAAGCTGGCGCAGCACAATCTATCCCAGCCCTAAACCCTAGGGCTGCGTCAGACCTAAGCATCAAGGTTAAGACTGTCGAATCGTGATAGTGATTCGCGTTAGGTCTATAACCCTTGGTTCACCAAAGGTCTGACGCTATCTCACGATTCACTATTTCACGATTCGCTATCTCACGATTCGCTTCTAAAAGCCCACCCTGATGCTCAATCTGGACGTAACTGAGCGGGTTAGGACTAAGCCGGTTGAGCTTAAGGCAGCAAGATTGAAATGACAATAGCCGTCATCGCCACCATCAACAAAACCGGCCCCCTTAGCAAACGCTGTGCAACTCAGGCGGAATAGGGCAGCGCCGACCCGTTGTTACTCACGGGCAGCGGCGTGACCGACGCCATCGGCTGGGGATCTTCCCCCTCGGCTAAGGGGAGGCGGCCTGCTTCAAAGTCACGGAGCAAGTCCTGCTCTGCCGGGCTCAGGTCGGGGGTGGGGTTTGTCGCCATCTCGGCCAGCGTTTCTTCCACCAGGGCCATTTGTACTTCAGCTTCTGACAGGGCCGTGGCGGCATCGCCTTCTAACAGGGCCGTCAGCGGCGCTAGATCCGCCTGTTGCGTTTCTAAGGTGCTGAGCTGTGTTTGTAGGGTTTGCTTCTCGTCAGAGAGGGCCTGGGCCGTTTGCTCTAGGGCCGACTGGGCCGTTTGTAGGGCATCGAGTGTAGCCTGCAGGGTCAGAGTTTCAGCAGTTTTTGCCTGGAGCTGATCGACCAGTTGTTGCTCGCGGTCAGCCCCCACAGACAGGGCCTCCTGAAGCTGCTCATGCTTCGCCTCTAGCGACTGAAGCTGCTGAGTCAGCGCGGCCTTTTCGGCCTTCCATTGCTGACCCATTTGCTGATACTGCTTGAGAGCCTTAAGCAGGGGAACAATCTTTTGCTTGAGCGTCA
>JBCBOC010000615.1:0-3132 GCA_039821475.1 Cyanobacteria bacterium J06632_22
AGTCTGTTTCTTTACGGTCGCCGCAGATCGATGTGATCTCCAACGTTACCGGGACCTGGCTCACCGATGCGGAGGCCACCAGCCCAGACTATTGGGTCAATCATCTACGACAGCCTGTGCTGTTTAGCCAAGGCGTTCAGACCCTGCTGTCGCTGGACACCCCCGTGTTTGTAGAATTGGGGCCGGGCCACACCCTGACCAAGCTCGTGCGGCAGCATCTCACCCCAGATCACCAGGCTCTAACGCTGCAGTCGTTGCCCCATCCGCGAGAGAACAAGCCTGATACGGTCAC
Source organism: Cyanobacteria bacterium J06632_22 (assembly GCA_039821475.1). Lineage (GTDB taxonomy): Bacteria > Cyanobacteriota > Cyanobacteriia > Phormidesmidales > Phormidesmidaceae > CAWUKV01. The sequence goes on from JBCBOC010000615.1 coordinate 293, forward strand.
GCTGATGACGGCCCTGGCAGAGCTTTGGGTGGCGGGCCTCGCGATTGATTGGCAAGGGTTTTACCAAACCGAGCAGCGCTACCGGCTACCGCTGCCCACCTATCCCTTTGAGCGTGAGTCCTACTGGATTGCACCCGATGCTGCCCCGACGGCTACGCAGAATTCTTCGGGCCAAGCTTCTTTAAAGCAGAATGCCTTAGCCCAGGACGAATCCGCCTCTACCGCAGCCGAACCGTCAGCCGATTCATCAGGCAAAGCGCCCGATATGGCTGACTGGTTCTACCTGCCCACCTGGCGACGCAGGCCCTTAACGGAGTCCGGCACCGATGGTGATCGTTGGCTGATTTTTACTGAACGGTCAAATCTGGACCCGGCGCAGGATTATCTGTGGAAGCCGCTAGGAGCGGATATTGTTTGGGCGGTGCCCGGTGCAGAATTCTCCTTTGACGGCGATGTTTGTACCCTGAGGCCGGGTGAGGTTTCTGACTATCAGCAGCTGTTTGAGACGCTGCGCGATCGCACCCCCACCCAGCTGATTTACGACTGGGGCCGTGCCTCAACGGTAAATGCTTTCCAGGCATTGGTGCCCTTGGCTCAGGTGCTAGGCGAGCAGGCTAAATCCGAACTGACGCTGAATTTGGTGACCAGCGGTGCCCACTGCGTGACTGGACGCGAAACCCTGTCACCGGCCCAAGCCAAACTGTTGGGCTTGGGTCAGGTGCTCACTCAAGAATATCCGGCCATTCGCTGCCGTCAGATTGATCTGGCTGAGCAGTCTCTTCACCATCCCACCCAGCACGACCCCACCATTCGCAAGCTGCATCAGGAGCTGAGAACGCCCTATCAGCAGGATAACCGGGTGGTGGCCTATCGCCACGGTCAGCGCTGGACAATGACCTACGACCCGCTGCCGCTGCCCGAGCAGACTCCGCCAAGGCTACAGCGCCGGGGCACCTATATGATTGTGGGTGATTTAGTCGATGGACTTGGCATGACCTATGCCCAGGCCCTAGTGCGAGACTACGGTGCCAAGTTGATTTTGGTGGGACGTCCTGGCCTCCCAGCAGCGGCGGACTGGGAAAAGTGGCTGGTTACCCACGGTCCCCAACACAGCGTCAGTCGGCTGATTCGTCAGCTGCAGGCCCTAGGTAGCGAGGGGGAAACGTTCTTTTGGGCCAGCGGTAGTCTGACGGATCTCGACTGGCTGCAGTCTATGGTTCAAAAGGGCACTGCCCAGATGGGGCCGATTACCGGCGTTTTCCACGCGGGCGTTATGGGTGACCGAGCTAGCCGCCTAGTGAGTGAACTGGACGAAGACGGGTGCGATCGCATTTGTCGCAGCAAGGTAGAGGGTATTCAGGCATTACAAGTCGTCCTAGCAGAACAACCCATCAGCTTCTACGTGCTGCAATCTTCTCTTTCCGCGATTGTGGGTGGAGCCGGATTTGGGGCCTATGCTGCAGCTAATGGCTACCTCGACGCCACGGCCCATCAACAAACCAGCGAGGCCACGCTATGGCTGAGTCTCAACTGGGATGCCTGCAATCTGGACGAATCGGAAACCGTCGAGACCTCTGAACTGATGGCAGCGGCACTTTCTGCAGAAGAGGTGTGGCAGACCACGCTACGCGCTTTAGCTCAGCCCGACTGCCCCCAACTGGTGATTACCCCTCGCCCCCTCTCCTCTCGTCTAGCTGCAGCCTTCACGCCGCAGTCGTTGGCAGAACAGTCTCCCTCAGGGACAACCCACTACGGTCGTCCAGACCTCTCGACGCCTTACGTTGCACCTCGCAACGACATTGAAAAAACCGTTGCCGAAGCGATGGGCGATCTGTTGGGCATTGACCCGGTTGGGGTTGACGACAACTTCTTTGAGCTTGGGGGGCATTCTCTTCTGGCTATTCAAGCCGTTACCCGGTTGCGAGAGACCTTCCAAGTCGAGCTGCCGATGCGAGCGTTTCTTTTCGAAGCGCCAACGGTGGCAGGCATTGCCAAAATCATTGAAGAGAATCAACCGGCTCTGTCGGCAGAAACGCAGTCTAGCCTTGAAAGCTTATTAGACCAAATTGAAGGCATGAGCCCGGAGGAAGTCGAACAAAAGCTTTAGAATTAAGCGAAACAAATCGATCTTATTTCGACAAAACTCCAGCTCAATTTAGCGGCCATAGGTAAACTCCAAAGACCTTAGATAATTGCACAGCAAACTAACATGAAATTCAGCCTATTTTACTTTGACGGGGACGGCTTAAATCCCCAAAAAAGTCCTTACAAACTGTTGATTGAAAGCGCTAAGTTTGCCGATCAGCACGGCTTTACTGCCGTTTGGACACCCGAGCGTCATTTCCATGCTTTTGGCGGGCTCTATCCCAATCCAACGCTGACCAGCGCCGCCCTAGCAATGGTGACCGAGCATATTCAGCTGCGGGCAGGCAGTGTGGTATTACCCCTGCACCATCCCGTTCGCATTGCCGAAGACTGGGCCGTGGTAGATCAGCTCTCCAACGGGCGAGCAGCCTTGGCCTTTGCCTCGGGCTGGACGATGGATGAGTTTATTCTGTCTCGCATGCCCCACGGTAGCCGTAAATCGGTGATGTGGCGCGGCATTGAAGCGGTTCAGAAATTGTGGAGAGGTGAAGCCGTCGAGTTTGATGATGCCAATGGTCGTTCGGTCAGCGCTCAGACCCTGCCCAGACCCAAACAGGCTCAGATACCGATGTGGGTGACCTGCCAGTCAACGGAAACCTTTATCGAAGCTGGACGGCTGGGGGCCAATGTCCTGACCTCCTTGCTCGGTGAGACGCTGGAGCAGGTGGCCCCTAAAATTCAGCGCTACCGTGATG
>JBCBOC010000614.1:0-3133 GCA_039821475.1 Cyanobacteria bacterium J06632_22
CATTGGCTGCTGCTGCGACATAAAAATTGCAGAATTTGTAGAAATACATACAAGACTGACCAAGGGCATATCGTCCCGGTAGATTAAATAACTAGCGTTGACAGACCACTAGCCAGGGCGCGCACTATGTCTGATGAATAGCGACACTTCGAGGCTCAGCCAACGCGATAACTGTCTACAAATCCGGAGCGTTTTGAAAGTTTTGGCGCGGCGAAGCCCATAATATGACGGTGACAATCATGGCAGTACTCAACGGCAGACGGTATGGCTAGAACCCCCAGCGAATTCATCATTCATATGCTGTTCGACGGTGGACACCGTGAACAGGTCCGGTTTGCGACCATTCAAGATTTTCAAAAGTGGTACAGCGGTGAGCTGATGCCGAAGGTTAATTCAGACGACATGATTAAAGTTCCACTACCGGATGTGAATCCGGGGGAGTACATGGTGATTCGCCCGTCTCGGCTGGTGGCGATTCGGGTGGAGCCCCAGTTTAGTTCGAGTGTCGGTGGACCCTGGGCAGGGTAGCAAATCAGTTTGTCCCATCTGTCCAATGTGATGGGGCCCTGCAGCGGTACTTCTGAGATTTGGGGACGCTTCCTAGGCTGTCCTGTTCAGTCTGCGGTTGCTTGCAATCGTCCTCTACAATGGCGGGACTTTAGAAAGGGAACCGCATGCGGGTAATCGGTGCAGGAATAGTGGCGCTGGGTGTGCTCATGATGCAGGCTCAGCCGCTTCAGGCTCAAGCCGTGATTGATGACGCGACGCCACTGGTTGACCCGGCTGCAGTGCTGGAGCCAGTGAACTGCATCATTTCGGCCGTGGCGGCGAATCCGTCGGTGCGACTGGGCTATGACCGTGATTTTGGTCGGGACCGACAGTTACTACTGCGGGCCATTGACCATAGCCTCAGCTATCTCGCTACGGAAAAGGCCGTTGAGGACTATGAGGCGTTGCCAGTGGCTGAGTTCAGTCGCGATCACGTTCGCCGTAGCCTAGTCCGTTTCCGGCAACTCGTGGCCCAAAGTCATTCTGCTGCTGAGCTTCAGGCTGCCGTTGCCGAAGAATTTGCGTTTTACCGTTCTGTCGGTAATGACGGTGAAGGCACCGTTGCTTTTACCGGCTACTTTGAGCCGACCTACGGGGCGAGCCGTGTTCGCACCGATGAGTATCGCTATCCGCTATACGCTGAACCGGCGGATCTGGATACTTGGGCCGAGCCCCACCCGACACGAGCTGAGCTAGAGGGGGCCGACGGTCTACAGGGTGCCAATGGCCGTCTGCGAGGTTTAGAACTGGTGTGGTTACGCGATCGGTTAGAGGCGTTCTTGGTCCAGGTTCAAGGGTCTGCGCGGTTACAAATGACCGATGGCACGATTGTGTCGGTGGGATACGACGGACGGACCAACTACGACTACACCAGCATTGGTCGCGAATTGATCAACGACGGCATTGTGGCAGAGGCGGATCTGTCGCTGCCGGTTTTGCTCGACTATTTTCGTGATCACCCAACGGCGTTGGATGACTATCTGCCTCGGAACAATCGCTTTGTGTTCTTTAAAATTACCAATGGCGGCCCCCCGACAGGAAATTTAAGCGTGCCGGTGACCGCAGGCCGCTCAATTGCAACAGATAAGTCCATCATGCCCCCAGGCGCATTGGCTGTGATTGCTTTGAATATGCCTGAGCGCAATGGGTTGGGCGAGTGGGACTCAGTGCCGATGAGTCGATACGTGCTAGATCAGGATACTGGTGGTGCGATTCGCGGGCCAGGTCGGGTAGACATCTTTGTCGGTACGGGGGTGGATGCCGGAGAACAGGCTGGACTCATCAATACCACAGGCGCACTGTATTACCTTTTATTACGAGAATGAACCCTGCCCGTCGAGCGGTAATCTTGCTAATTCTTCTCATTGCCAGAAGGGTTCCGTTAGCCATGCCGACTGCCCTTAAAGCGCGACGATATCTAGCGTGACGATATTTAGTGTCTGAGCCATGCCTGAATCTGTCAGGTTGAGCGCAGATCGCTGTGATGACCTGGGAATAGGGGGAACTCGGGCCAAATGGCTGATGCTCAATACGTTAAACATCACATCCCCAAAAATACTGAAGCTGCATCATAATTGGATAATAGGTCCGTACTTCTCTCTCCCCTGTTTCGATAATTGGGTAGAAGAAACGCAGAAGCTTATAGGGCTTAGGTGCATTTTCCAGAAAGTAGGTAGCCACAATTTAAGCGGCGGCTAGAGGTACTCAAAGCCTCGTGGTTTCCTTAGCCATGGCGTCAGAAACTTTGGGCTATCTGCTCCTCTCCAACTGCTGTCATACATCTTGGATTGCTGCGTCAGCGTATTTCGGGTATCAGACGTTCTGACATAGCGCGTGATGATAGGCCACATACGCCCCCTTGATGTGAGATGGCTTCTCAGGACATGCAAACGGACCTAGAGGGGCGTAGTGCCTCTAGTGCGTTTGCGATCTTGCAGTACATCGTGCTGCTTGCACCGTGAATCATTATTGTTTCTATCGACGTTTAGGCAATTGGGCTGTCATTTTTGGGCTGCTACTGCTGCCGCGCCCGGTCTCAGCTCAGGTGGCCCTAACTTGGGCCAGGGTTGAGCTGCTACAGAATCGTGTTCAGCTTGTTCCCCAAGGGCGTACAGCCCGAACTGCGCAGGTTGCTGACATTCTTGGCATTGGTGATGCACTCCGCACGTCCGCTTCGTCACGGGCTGAACTTAGATTTAATGATGGCTCACTCGCCCGCATTGGTGAACGGGCAACCTTTCGCTTTACGCCTAACACCCGAAATTTCCAGCTTTCTAACGGCACGGTCCTGTTGCTGGTGCCTCCTGGTCGGGGGCGATCAACGCTGCAAACACCTAACGCAGTCACGGGCATTCAAGGCTCAGCATTGTTCGTTCGATACGATGCTGAAACGAATTCGACGGTTATTGGTGCATTGACTGACAACCCTGCGGGGCCAATGGTTGCCTACAATCAGGACGGTTCCCAGCAACAGCCCTTGGCTTCTGGTGAACTCGTGATTGTTGAAGGCAACCATTGGCCCCGCAGGGTTGTCAGTCAATGCACCAATAACCGTCGAATTCGTTTCAGCATCGTATCGAACGAA
>JBCBOC010000632.1:0-2984 GCA_039821475.1 Cyanobacteria bacterium J06632_22
TAACATGCACCAAGGCAGCTTCCATTGCCACCGTTCACCTGGGCAAGGCGCTGCATTTACCATTGGCTTACCCCTGCGACTCTCCGAGATCACGGCCCCACCCCAACAGGCCCTGATTGAATAGCGCCGATACCCATGGTCCCTGCCCATCCCAGACCCGCTTGCGCAAAACGATGACGTTTGTCGGGTTGCGAGGGCCAGTTCCTAGCGCTATTCAATCAGGGCCTGTTGGGGTGGGGCCGTGATCTCGGAGAGTCGCAGGGGTAAGCCAATGGTAAATGCAGCGCCTTGCCCAGGTGAACTGTGGCAATGGAAGCTGCCTTGGTGCATGTTAGTAATGATTTGGTAGCTCGTGGAGAGCCCGAGCCCTGTACCTGAGCCCACAGGTTTAGTGGTGAAGAAGGGGTCAAAAATGTGTGCCTGGGCAGCCGCAGTAATGCCAGGACCATTATCAGCAATCGTGATTTCGACAGTTTGGCCCTGGGTACGGGTGGTTAGGGTAATTTCCCGCCGCTGCTGAGTGTCGTTTGTCTTGAGGGCATCAATCGCATTGTCGAGAACGTTCATAAACACTTGATTCAGCTGACCCGCGTAGCATTCTATGGGGGGCAACTCACCGTAGTGTTTGTTGATATGAATATCAGTGTGCTGGGCGCTGGCTCTCAGTCGGCTCGCGAGCAGCATCAGGGTGCTATCGAGACTGTGGTGAATGTCAATGACTTTTAATTCGGCCTCATCTAAGCGGGAAAAAGTACGCAACGACAGGACAATCTGACTGATACGGTCAACGCCGTTGTGCATGGAGGCAATCAGGCGGGGCAGATCGTATTGGATAAAGGGTAAATCGGCGTCTTCAAGCTGTGCGGTCAGCGCCTCTGAGCGGTGCGGACATTCCTGCTCATACCGCTGGATGAGCGCCACCAACGTCTGAATGTACTCCTCGGCAGGGTCGAGGTTACCGCGAATAAAACTGATGGGATTGTTGATTTCGTGGGCAATGCCAGCTACGAGCTGCCCCAGACTCGACATTTTTTCAGTTTGGATGAGCTGTGCCTGGGTGCGCTGAAGCTGTGTCAGGGTTTCTTTGAGCTGAGTTTCTGCTGCGGTGCGATCGCACACCTCCTGGGCTAGCGAATCGTTCGCTCGCGTCAGCGCCACGGTGCGCTCCTTGACCACCGGTTCCAGACCCGAATAGGACCGGGCCAGCTGGTCGGCCATGTGGTTAAAGGTAGCCGCCAGTTGAGCCAGTTCATCACCGGTGTCAATTTCTAGACGGTGCTGTAGATCGCCTTGGCCAATGGCGGTGGCCCCCTGCTCAAAGTGATTTAACGTCTGCAGTAGCGGCAAAAACAGCCAGTAGAACTGCACCCCGAGGAGCATCACAATGAGCGATAACCCGGCAATTTCCAACAACCGAGCCGTTCGCTGAAAAGCTTGAAAGTCATCGAAGACTTCCGCCTGCCATTGCCGACTGCTCTCCAAGAGTTCGTGGATATAAATCAGCATTTCCCGTTCGTGGGTCTGCAAACTGAGCAGCTGATTATTGAGGATCTGGGGGTCTACAGCAGCGGCGCGGGCAGGCTGTTGAAGCGATCGCTCAATCTCTCGGGACAGGCCTTGGTGACGGCGTTCTACCGATGCCAATCGCACTTCCGCCAGGGGGTCTGCGGTGACAATCATGGGTTCTAACCGATCAAGCTTTTCTACGAAGGCAGCTTGAGCCCGCTCAAAGCGGTCTGACTGATCGACTTGAGGCGTGAGCACGATGGTCGTTGCGATCGCAATCTCATCCTGTAGTGCCAACTCCAGATCCAAGAGGGTGGCGGTGGTTTCGGCCACGAGCTGTCGCTCTGCCTGGTAGGTTTGGCCCACCCGCTGGATCAGCAAGGCACGGCCGACAGACAGACCAATGGTCAGCCCGATCACCCCAATCGCGGAGCCTAAAAATTTCGTCCGTATCCGCATGCTGTCCCGGCAAATCTGCCTTAAACTGTCACCGCACTTGATTTCAGGGTGCCCGATTCAGCTGAGCAGTTTATAGCGTTGTGCCGTTGACTTATGGCACTCGCCACTTTGCCCAGGACCGGCCTGGCATGCCCATTCAAGTTCCCAGTACTGGAGCCAAGTGGCCCAGCTAAATGGATCGCCCTACCCTGTGACTGCTGTAGAATGCAGACCGATCCAGTCCAAACGAACCGATCTGAGTGACATTTTGGGTGACACAAAGCATGGCACAGCTAGATCCAGCGTTGGTACAGCGAGCTACAGAGTTGCGATCGCAGCTCCAGCGGGCCAGCTATGACTACTATGTGCTCGATACACCGACCCTACCGGACTCGGTGTACGACCGCCTGTACCGAGAACTGCAAGACCTGGAAGACCAGCATCCGGCCCTGCGCACCGCGGACAGCCCCACCCAGCGGGTCGGCGCCCAGCCCGCCAGGCAGTTCACCTCCGTACGGCACAACATTCCCCTCTACAGTCTGGAAAATGCCTTTGACCTAGACGAGTACCGCCAGTGGACAGCGCGCTGGCAGCGTCTCGCCGAGATTGACTGTGCCCCCGCCATCGCCGAACTCAAAATCGATGGCAATGCCCTAGCCCTCACCTACGAAAATGGGGTGCTGGTGCGCGGTGCCACCCGTGGCGATGGGGTATCTGGGGAGGAGATCACCCAAAACGTCAAAACCATCCGTTCCATTCCCCTACGGTTACAGGTCGATAATCCGCCCCCCGTGGTTGAAGTGCGGGGTGAAGCCTTCATTCCTAACGATGTCTTTGAGCAGATCAATACCGACCGCACCGCCGCGGGCGATGCCCTATTTGCTAACCCCCGCAACGCAGCGGCAGGCACCCTCCGTCAGCTCGACTCCAAGGTGGTCGCCGCCCGGCGTCTAGATTTTTTCGCCTACACCCTACTGATTCCTGACACCGCGCTTCCCCCGTCCCCCGTCCCCCTTCCCCTTTCTCAATGGGATGCCCTA
>JBCBOC010000366.1:0-4828 GCA_039821475.1 Cyanobacteria bacterium J06632_22
CTTCTGACCAGGTGGCTGACCCCGAGAACGTGCTGACAGTAGAACAAAAGTGTCTTCATTGTGATGTCCCTGAATGACTTTGAGCGGAGTAATGCCTGTTACGTTTCAGTGCGTTATTGAACCTACTCTTGCCGGAGTGACTAAGATATAGATGAATGATTCATGAGCGTCTTTTCATGAGAAAACGCTTATAAAAGTAGATTTAATGGGGTGCAAACCCTTGCCAGAAAAGGATTATGAGTATCAGTCTATAGGTACCCTTAATCTAAGAAGATTCTCATGAAAATCAGGACTATCGTTAGGCTGAAATTGCTTGACAGAGAGGGGTTAAGGCTCTTATAGAAATTTTAGAAAATTCTTGAAATACAGGCTAACTTACCGAGATATGATGCCTTAACAGTGCTTTAGGAAGAGAAAATAATTCGCTCACATACAGAAGCTTTCCGAATTTGGAAACAGAGACACTTTCTTAAGTGTCATTATAGGTGGGACGTTTTTGACACCGTTCACTTTATTTTCTAACTTAGGCTACCTATATTAGAAAGTACTTAGATTTTGAGAGCGGTTTTGGGGACGCTTTGGTTTGGGGACGCTTCGGTTTAGGAACGTTTTGAGGAACGGTACCCTATTTTTAAGTGGCGCACTGCAATAGCATTGCTTCGGCTTCTTGGGTCTATTGTTTGGGTCCATTAGTTGGGGCCATTATTTTTGTAACCGGATTGCGTTAAGGCAAGGCCCGAAGCCTTAGCATCCCCACGACTGTCTGGACTGGTAGGCCTATTCGTCGGAACTGAATGTGAAACGCTTTAAAGTTGGTCTGCTGAAAGAAACTCGTACGCGCATTCTGATACTGTATGCCGCCCTGATGCTATCAGCAGTAGGGTTGGCGGTCCCCCTTTTTCGTGCCCTGCTATTTTCGAGGGTGTATGAGAGAGTCAAGGCGGACCTGATCTCAGAGATGGACGAATTTCAGGCCGTATACGACGATTGGGAACAGTCAGAAAGTCCTACCATGGGCTCATTGACGACGGTAACTGAGACGTTTGTCAATGACTATATTCCTGAGGATGACAACTTTTTTATCTTCTTGCGGGATGGATACCTTTACCGTACCAATCCACCCACATTGCCAATGGCCATTGGCTTCAATTCAGAGCTGATGGACGGTTGGCAGACGGTTGATACTTATCTGTTCGACAGCTATCCCTCCGAGGACCCAACCGTTGGCGAGGTGCTTTACACTGTACAGCCGCTTGTGGTGGAGGGTGAACTGCGCGGTCAGTTTCTCATTGCCCACCTATCCGCTGGAGAGCGGCAGGAGGTGCTCGTTGGGCTATACGTGTTTGGCCAGGTTGTGACGGGGCTGCTGGCATTGGCCTTTGTGTTGGCTTGGCTGGGTACCGGGCGGCTGCTACGTCCCGTCCGAGACCTGGCCACCACCGCTCGCCAGATTACTGAAGCTGACCTAACTCAGCGTATTGAGGTGCAAGGCAGCGGTGAATTGGCTGCCTTGACAACGGCCTTCAATGCCATGATGAACCGTATTCAGAGCGCCTTTGACAGTCAGCGTAGTTTCATTAATGATGCGGGGCACGAGCTACGGACACCCATCACCATCATTCGGGGGCATCTTGAACTGATGGGGAATGATCCTGCAGAGCAGGCCGAAACTATCGATATTGTCATGAATGAGCTAGACCGTATGGCTCGGTTAGTCAACGATTTGACGTTGCTGATGAAGTCTGAGCGGGCGGACTTTTTGCAGGTAGAGACCATTGATATTGGCGCATTTACCCAAGCGCTATTTGATAAGGCTTGCACCCTGGCGGAGCGGGATTGGCAACTTCAAATTGATCCACAGGTTTACGCTGGAGGGCCGCTGGTCGCCGACTACCAGCGGTTGACTGGAGCACTGCTTAATTTGCTGAATAATGCCGCCCAGCACACGGCACTGGATCAGCGGATTGTGTTGGGTTGCCGTCCGCAGGACGACCACGTAGAATTTTGGGTCAGTGATACTGGTGTCGGCATTGCGGCGGCTGATCAGGCCCGAATTTTTGAACGGTTTGCCCGCGCTCAACATGTCCGCCGCCGCTCTGAAGGGGCGGGGTTGGGACTCTCGCTGGTGCGAGCCATTGCCGAGGCCCATGGTGGTCGCATTACCGTAGTGAGCCAGCCGGGACAGGGGGCGACGTTTACACTGCGCTTGCCCCGGCAGCAGCCCCCTGTGACATCACCTGATCCACTAACAATGCGTCCTAGGGAGGTGGCTGGGGTATGAGTCGAATTCTCATTGCCGAAGACGAAGACCGGGTTGCGGCCTTTGTCGATAAGGGGCTACGAGCTAACGGGTTTACGACTGAGATTGCCGCCACTGGCCCCGAAGCCGTGACGATGGCGTTGGGCAGTGACTATGGGCTGATTGTGCTGGATCTGGGGCTGCCCGGCAAAGATGGCCTGACGGTCCTTGAGGAGTTACGGGGCCAAGGCTGTGAGGTGCCGGTGATTATTCTGACGGCCCGTGACGATATTAAAGATAAGGTGACTGGGTTTGAGCGGGGAGCAGACGACTATGTCACTAAGCCCTTTCGGTTTGAAGAATTGCTGGCCCGCATTCGCGTCCGGATTCGGGCCCACCGTCCAACGCTGACCGAGACCCAGGACTGGATGCTAAGCCACGGCGATCTGGTGTTGGATTTGCGATCGCGACTGGTTAGCGTTAACAACCAAAACATTGAGCTTTCTGCGCGAGAATTCACGCTGGTGGAGACCTTTATGCGTCACGTGAATCAGGTGATGAGCCGTGAACAATTACTGGACCATGTTTGGGGGTACGACTATGCGCCAGGGTCCAATGTTGTCGATGTTTATGTGGGCTACTTACGTAAAAAGCTGGGGAGTCACCTGATCGAAACCGTTCGGGGGATGGGGTACCGCATGCCAGGATAGGTTCGAATGCCGGCTGGCGTAAAATTGTGCCCTACGATTGGCGCGTTAGAGTGGGCGCGTCACCCCCTTTTGTGAAAGTTTTCTCACGTCCGTTTCACGTTGTTCTTAGAGAGTGCCGTGATAATTGAACAGGTGCCTATAAAGCTTGCGGTTTTGTGTTTACGGCTCAAGCAAGCGTCAGATTGTCTTTGTGGCGTCTTTTGAGCGTATCCTGAAGCCCACTCCCTTAGCCAGCGTAGTGTTTCACTGTGAAACTTGCTAGCGTGAGCGTTTGGTAGATCAACGTGGTTATGTCAAGCTTCACTCCGATTGTAGACAGCCCAACTGCTTGTTGGATGATTGCCCGTGGCCAGCATTTTGATCGTAGAAGATGAAGCACAGATCGCAGCCTTTATGGCTAAGGGGTTAGAGAGAGCTGGTTATCAAACGGAGATTGCGACCGACGGTCACGATGCCCTGGCCCTTGTTCAAGCCGTCCAATTCGACCTGGTGCTATTGGATTTGGGATTACCAGGGCTCGACGGCTGGTCAGTTATGGTTCAAATTTTGGCTCAGGCAGTGCACCCGCCGATCATCATTGTGACGGCTGTTGATGGCGTTGATGAGCGCCAACGATGCCTGAATTTGGGCGCTGTCGATTACATTATTAAGCCCTTTCGATTTAGCGATCTGTTGGCCAGTGTTCGTCGTCATTTTCCCGCTTAAGCCGCGCGTTATCCCTTCAACACAGTGCGCGCCATGACACGCAACCGGGCTCAACCGTTGCGCGGCTTGCGATACGTTAGGCTGCCAAGCTCGGCTATTCCACCTGCCCTCTACCGAAATAGCCATCAAGAGGCCGGTTCGCCTTGTCCTCGCGAATCTGACGGCTGCGATATCGAGCCCAATTAGCGTACCCTGCTAAAGATGCTCGGCGCGGCTCAGACGCGCGATCGCAATGGCTCAGCTTCCGATTTCCTGGCTTGCCCAGCTCTCTCCCTTCATGCCCTTGAGCCCGCTGGTGGCGTTTACCCTGCTGCTGCTGGCAATTTTGGTGATTCCGCCGATTTTTGAACAATTGCGGCTGCCCGGATTGGTGGGGCTGCTGGTGGCAGGAGTGTGTCTGGGGCCTGACGGGTTAGGGCTGCTAAATGCAGATACCGAGACGATGAAGCTGTTTTCAGACATCGGCAAAATCTATCTGATGTTTGTAGCCGGGCTCGAAATTGACCTGGCAGAATTTCGCCGCACCAAGGAACAGTCCCTCTCTTTTGGGTTAGCAACCTTCGCCTTGCCCCTGATAGCAGGCACCCTAATTGCCCGTACCTTTGGGCTGGGGTGGAATGCGGCGGTGTTGGTAGGGTCACTGCTGGCCTCCCATACGCTGCTGGGCTACCCCATTGTGAGCCGGTTGGGCTTGGTCAAAAATCGGGCCGTTACCGCCACGGTGGGGGCGACTATTTTTACTGATATTGCTGCGCTGTTGGTGCTGGCGGTGTGTGTGTCGATTCACGGGGGCGACTTTACGACGGTCAGCCTGGTGCGGCAGCTGGGGTCGCTGGTCATTTATGTGCTGCTGGTGCTGTACGGGGTCGACCGTCTAGGGAAAGAGTATTTTCGGCGCACAGGCGACGAAGAAAGCAACCAATTCCTGTTTATTTTGCTGGTGGTCTTCTTGGCCTCGGTAGGGGCGCAGGTGATTGACATTGACAAGATTGTCGGGGCCTTTTTGGCAGGGCTCGCGGTCAACGACGTGCTGCAGCACAGCCCTGTGGAGGAAAAAGTGGTTTTTGTGGGGAGTACCCTATTTATTCCCTTTTTCTTTGTGGATATGGGGTTGCTACTCAACGTCACGGGGCTGTGCTGCAGCACGTCGTTGACCGCGAGCCCTGCCAAAAAG
>JBCBOC010000103.1:0-8747 GCA_039821475.1 Cyanobacteria bacterium J06632_22
CCCGCCGCCCCCCCGGCCCGCGCGCGGGCGCCGCGCCCGGGGGCGGGCCGTCCGGCGGGGGCTAGTCCGGCGGGGGCCAAGCCGGGGGCGGGTAGTCCCGGGGGCGATATTGGCGCTCGTCGGGGTAGTCGCGATAGCGAGGCTCTGGGCGCTGCTGATAGCCGCGATCCCTACGATCATAGGGATCGTATTGGCCGTAATAGTCCTGCTCGTAATAGTTTTGCGGTGGACGCCCCCCCCGCTCAACATAGCGCTTGAGCTGATCGGCCATGCGCCGCAGCCCTTGCCGCTCATCTTGCCTAACAAAGGGAAGGAGCACGCTAGAGAGTACGCCAGAGAAATTGTCCCGGTGCAGGTAGCGGGTGCGGCCGGGTGCGGTTTCTCTCAACTCAAAACTGTGTTCGCTGCGCAGGCCTGGAATGCGAGACACCCAGCGAAGACACATATCTGGTCGTACAACTGTAATAACAGGCTGAAATTCGGTGATTTCGTCTCCTTCTAGCCGCTGTAGGCCCAAAAAGACCTCTCGACCGACAACAAACCTGAGGTTAGGGTCCGTATCGTACAGAAATGTGTTCCAGTAGCGCCAGTTCTCCTTTCGCACCAGCGCATCCCAGACTTCGTTTGGGGCGGCGTTGATCTCGATTTCGGCGTAGAGACTGGGCATGGGTAGCAGGGTTTGAGGGCAGCGTTGGGGAGGAACGACAGGTCTGCAGGGGGACTGGTGCGCGATCGCAAACCGATGGCGGTCTGCTGACGTGCAATCGGCAATATCTTACTCAAGGAGGGGACGCCGCAGCGTACCATTTGTAGGTCCAAGACTATGACTTGTTCGGAACTGCTATGGTCAGCCTAACGCCTAACCCCAGCTACAGTGTAACTGTCCGTTTGAGAGTGCCCAACCAGGCGGGCCAGTTGGCCAGAGTAATTCAGGCCATTGGTGATGCCGGGGGCAATCTGGGGGATGTGGATGTGGTGGACCGTAGCCGTTATACGGTGGTGCGTGACATCTCCGTGGATGCGGCCAGTACCGAGCATGCCGAAACCATTGTGGGCAGTTTGCAAACCCTGGACGGCATTGAAGTGGTGCAGGTCACGGACCGCACCTTTGCCCTGCATGCTGGCGGCAAAATCCGCATGGAGCCTAAAATTGGCCTGAATCGTCAGGATGATTTGGCCATGGCCTATACCCCTGGTGTTGGGCGGGTGTGTTCCGAAATTGCCAAGCACCCGGAGCGGGTCTACGACCTGACGATCAAGGCCAATACCGTGGCGATTGTCACTGACGGTAGTGCAGTGCTGGGGTTAGGGAATCTGGGCCCGGCTGGGGCGCTGCCCGTCATGGAGGGCAAGGCGATGCTGTTCAAAGCCTTCGCCGGGTTGGATGCTTTTCCAATTTGTCTGGATACGCAGAACACGGACGAAATTGTCGAAACGGTGCAGCGGTTGGCACCAGTGTTTGGGGGCGTCAACTTAGAGGATATTAGCGCCCCACGCTGTTTTGAGATTGAGGCGCGGTTGCAGGCCGCGTTGGATATTCCCATTTTTCATGACGATCAGCATGGCACAGCCATTGTCAGTTTGGCGGCGCTGACCAATGCGCTGAAGGTGGTTGAAAAAGACATTCACGACATTCGCCTGGTCATCAATGGGGCGGGGGCAGCGGGTCTGGCGATGGCGCGATTGTTCAAGAAAGCCGGGGTGCGAGATATCAAGGTGTGCGACTCAAAGGGCATCATTAGCCACAGTCGCCAGGATTTGAATGACCGCAAAAAAGAATTTGCCGTCGATGGTTCCGGTTCCCTCGCGGGGGCCATGGTGGGAGCCGATGTGTTTATGGGCGTTAGCGCGCCGGGCGTCGTGACGGTTGAAATGGTGCAGTCAATGGCGCCCAATCCCATCGTCTTTGCCATGGCTAACCCGGTGCCGGAGATTCAGCCGGAGCTAATCAAAGATCAGGTCGCTGTGATGGCCACTGGCCGAAGCGATTATCCGAACCAGATTAACAACGTGCTGGCCTTTCCAGGCATGTTGCGGGGGGCAATGGACTGTCGAGCCACGGCGATTACAACGGAAATGTTTTTGCAGGCGGCCAGTGCGATCGCAAACCTGATTCCCCCCAGCGAGCTATCAGCCACCCACATTGTCCCCTCGGTGTTTGACCCACGGGTGGCAACCGCAGTAGCCGCTGCCGTACAGCAATCGGCCAGGGATGCTGGAATTGCTCGGGTTTGACCGAAAATTTTTATCACCTCCCGCCAGCGCCAAGCGCGCCGTAGCATGGCCCAACCTTGCTATACACTGACCTTTGTACATCATTCCTCGCTGCACCATGCTCGACGAACAGGCCAAAAAAACGATGCTTCGCAAGATTCCCCATGGTCTTTATATCTGTGGGGTCAAAGACGGTGAAGAGGTGAACGGCTTTACGGCCAGTTGGGTGATGCAGGCGTCGTTTACTCCACCGCTAGTCGTGAACTGCATCAAGGCAGATTCCACCTCCCATGCCATGGTCAAAAATAGCGGTGTGTTTGCCCTGAGCGTCCTAGAAGACGGCCAAAAGACCCTGGCTCAAAATTTCTTTAAGCCGCTGCGCCGGGTGGGCAATAAATTTGAAGATATTGAGTTTTACCCCGGTGAGGAAACCGGCTGTCCAGTGATCAAAGATTCCCTGGGTTATGTCGAGTGCCGCGTTATTGGCACCGTCGAACATGGCGACCACACGGTCTTTGTCGGGGAAGTGGTTGGGGCTGCTATCCACCGCGAGGGCGAACCGCTGCTGTTGTCGAGTACCGGCTGGAACTACGGGGGATAGCCCGTGTCAGAGTCGCACGCAGACTAGCCCCGTAGAACCAACTTGTCCTACCGCAACCCAGAAATTGAGTGAACAACCATGCCGCTGATTAACGTTCAAGCCTCTATCGACAGCCCTGCCAAGAGCGTTGTGGAAGACCTGCTCAAGGATCTCTCCGCTAGCCTGGCCAAGCATCTGGGCAAGCCCGAATCCTACGTGATGACGGCGTTCACCCCGGGGGTGCCCATGACCTTTGCTGGCACGACCGATCCGACCTGCTTTATCGAAATTAAGAGTGTTGGCACCATGGGCGGCGCTAAAACCCAAGCCATGAGCCAGGACTTTTGCAGTAAGGTCCAGGCGGCCTTGGGCGTTCCCACCAATCGTACCTACATCGAGTTTGTTGATGCCAAGGGCGCCATGTGGGGATGGAACGGGACAACCTTTGGATAAGCTGACGGTGCTGACGGCCGATTAAGCCAAGGGCATGTCTAATCTAGGGGTAATGTCTAAGCCAGGGGTAACGTCACAGTGAACTGAGTATTGCCCGGTGCTGACGTAAGGCTAATTTCACCGCTGTGCTTTTTGACAATTTTTTGAACAATGTCAAGGCCAAGGCCGCTGCCCTCGCCAATGGCCTTGGTGGTGAAAAAAGGCTGAAAAATGCGATCCTGAAGCTCGCGAGGGATGCCAGGACCGTCGTCGGCCACGGTAATTTCCAGGGTCTCCTGGACCCTACGGGCAGTGAGGGTAAGCGTGCCCCGTTGTCCCATGGCCTGGAGCGAATTTTGTACCAGATTGCTCCAGAGCTGGATGAGTTCGTCAGGGTACCCCATCAGCGACGGCAGGTCGTCGTAATGACGAATAATTTGAATGCCTTGTTTGATCTGATTTTGGTACAGATCAAGCACAATCTCTAGGCCTTTGGTCACATCAGTGGTGACCTTTTTACCCTGCTGGTCAAAGTGAGCATAGGTTTTAAGGGCGGTCACAATTTTGGCGGCGCGCTGGGCTGCGATCGCACTGTTCTGGCTACTCCGACGGAGTTGGTTGAGATGGTAGGCCAAGGCAATCCAATCCTGTCCCTTGGGCGCCGCGAGTAAAGGCGTTAACCCTGGCCAGGTCTGGTAGATGCCCATATCAACCAGTTGGTCTGCCACCGATATGGCCGCATCAATGCCTTGTTCGGAGAGCTTACCAGACAGGGCTCTTCGTTGTTGACGCTTTTCTCGGGAGGACAGACGCACCGTAGTCTGCAGCGCCAGTAGCGATCGGTCCACCAAGTCGAAAAACGCATTGCGAACCGCGATATCCGTGAGCTGCGTGAACTGTTTGAGCAGGTCATAGCCTGTGTCGAAAGCGGCTAAGGCATTGCTACTAGACGCTGAGATGGCCCCCAGGGGGGTGTTAATTTCATGGGCAATGCCAGCAACCAGTTGACCCAGTAGGGCCATTTTCTCCGAGCGAACCAGCTGATTTTCCGTTGCTTCCAGCGTGCTGTAGGTGTCGGATAGGACACGGTTGCGTTCTTCTAGGGCAGCCTCCAGCGAACGATTGTAGGCCTCTAACCGCTGGGTTTGGTCATAGCGGACCAGTGCCTCTTCAATGACATTTCTCAGTTCTTCGGGCTGCCAAGGTTTAGCAATGTAGCAATAGAGCTTTGCCCGATTCACCGCATTGGTAACCCCCTCCAGGGTGGCCTGCCCCGTTAGCATAATCTTAAGCGTCTGGGGTGAGACCTCATGCAGGTGCTGGAGGACCTCGTCGCCGCGAATATCGGGCATGACGTAGTCTGAGACCACTAGCGCGATGCTGCAGTCTTCTTCCAGTAGTTCGCCCATCAGGTCCAGGGCTTCTTCTCCGCCAGTTGCGGTTTCCAATTCGTAGTTGTCCATCAGAACGGACGACAGCTCGTACTGGAGGCTGTCGAGTATGGTTGGATCGTCGTCGATGCAGACAACTACAGGTTTCATGTGACGTTTGCCATTCCAGATTGAATGGCGCGAATCAGGTCTTCTTTTTTCCAAGGTTTAGACAGGTAAGCATGCAAATTAGCCTCCTGTTGTGCTCGGGTAATGGCCGACTCGTCAGCCTGACCCGTGAGTAGAATCTTGACAACGTCAGGATGTTTCTGATGCACCTGAATGAGGAACTCATCCCCCTTCATGCCTGGCATGAGCCAGTCCGAGACAATAACGACCAGATCGCTGCCCTCATCGACGACGTCTTCAATCACCTCTAGGGCTTCAGTGGCGTCGGCGGCCGTTTCACAGTCATACTCTCCACGAAATGCGCCCTTAAGTTGCTGAAGCAAGCTATCTCTGATGATTGGTTCATCATCAACGCAAAGAATGACTAGGTTGGACATATCTAAAGAAACAGATGAGGGCACCTCGTCATCGTAAGCGGTTGCTGTCGATGATAGGGGGTAAGAAATTTTACCCTTGCTGCTGTGATCTATACCAGTAGAGGCGGAGACCCTTAGCGACTGCTACGTTAGCGTCAACGCGTCGGTTAAGCATCATCGGCCCTGGGAGAGGGTGTTGCCTCGGAGAGTTCAATCGGCAGTGTTACGGTGAAGGTCGTTTCTCCTGGAATAGAGGTGAACTGGATGTTACCCTGATGCTTCTCTATGATGCGTCGTGCAATATCAAGCCCAAGACCGCTACCTTCGCCAGGGGCCTTAGTCGTGAAAAAGGGTTGAAAAATTTTACCCTGTGCCGATGGTGGAATGCCGCTGCCACTATCGGTGATGGCAACCACGACCTGATTTGCCGCAGTCTTGGCTGCTATTTTGAGCGTACCCCGATTATCCATTGCCTGGAGGGCATTGTGAATCAGGTTGGTCCACACCTGGTTAAGCTCATCGAAGTAGCACCAGATGGGGGGAACGTCATCGTAGTCACGTTGTATCTTTACACCATACTTGATTTGGTTGTGATATAGCGTGAGGACAGTTTCCAGGCCGTCAAGGATATTGATGTGGATTTTCTCACTGTGTGCATCTTGACGGGCGAAGGTTTTGAGCGCGAAGACAATTTTTTCAGCTTTTTGGGACGCGATAATAATGTTTCGGGCGCTGCGACGAAGGGCTGTGAACTGATTGAGGGTACTCAGCCATTGTTCGCCATCGGAATGTTTAAGCAGAGGATAGAGCGTGTCAATATCCTGATCTAGGCCGATGTCAATGAGGCTGTTGGCTAAACGACTGGCGTTGGCAATGCCCTGGGCGTCTAGATCGGCGACAAGGGCTTTGCGACGTTGTCGACGGGCACGTCCAGACAAAACTTCGGGCGTTTTGGACCGTGCGAGGACCCATTCGAATCCAGCCTGCTGTTCGGGGGACAGGGATTGGAAGAACGTTGGTAGTTCTGGAAGTTGCTGCTCAAAAAATTCATCGACATGTTGCCCGGCCGAGTGGATTGCCCCTAATGGTGTGTTGATTTCGTGGGCAATGCCCGCTACTAGCTGGCCGAGGGCTGCCATTTTTTCCGACTCTACAAGCTGTTGTTGGGCGGATTGAAGCTGTTCAAGGGTGGTGGCCAGAGTATCATTTTTCTCCCGCAGCAGATCTTCGGCAAGCTTTTGCTGCAGCACAGTACCGAGTTGGGCGGCGACCCCCGTAATCAGCTCTACGAGACGGGCATCCGCCCGTTGGGACTTGTCGCTGGGAATCATAAATAGCATAACTGCCAGAATCTGATCCGCCTGGCCCGCCGCCAAACTGCGAGCTGTGACTGGATTATCAATGGGGACGCCGACTGCGCTGGTAAACCCACATCGATGGGCGATATCAGTACGTCTAAAGTCTGTCGCATCCTCCAAATCTTGGATCCATCGGGGTTGATTATTATCCCAAATCTGGCCCGGTAACCCTTCTCCAGGGGCCAAGTTTAGCCCCTCCGTTTGTTGTCTGAAGGCTTGCAAAAGGGCAATTTCCGCTGGGGGCTTATCCCGTTCGTCAAAGAAATAGATAGGACTGCAACGGATGTAGTTGTGCGCTTCGTTAGGGATCCACAGTTCGCCATAGGACCAACCGGTATTTTGACAAACCTGCCGTAGGGCAGACGCGAGGGCGGTTTCAAAATCGGGCGCGGTGCTGACCACCTGACTAATGTTAAGTAGGAGCCGGACTTCCTGCTCGGCCCTTTTTCGCTCGGTAATCTCAATATCTCGCTCTGTGATGGTCGCCGCTAGGGTTTGGTTAAGTTGCTGGAGCTGCTCTGCTTTATCCTCCAAGGAGGCCATGACCTGGTTGTAGCGATAGGCGATTTTGCCGACCTCGGTGAAGGGTTCCTCCGGCACGCGCAGGGCAAAGTCCTGGGTTTTGGCCTGTTCGTCCATTGCCCGAAAAAGGGCATAGGTCTCTGTCTGGGCCTGGTGCTCCGTGACATTGAGGCCCATGTCTTCCCCTTTCGGAGAAACCCGCAGGGCATAAACTCGGTTGATGGCCCAGATCAGTGCGTAGCTCAGCCCAAAAGCCCAGGCAAAGCAAATGCCACTGCCAAAGAGCTGGACAGCGAGCTGGTTCATCCGGCTGAGCCCGGTGTCCAGTACCACGGGGTCGCCAAAGAGGGCGACTGCTGCAGTGCCCCAAGTTCCGGCTACCGCATGGAGCGCAACGGCATTAACGCCATCATCAATGCCGCGACTTTCAAACAGGTCCACGCCAATCACAGAAATCAGGCCACCCACAGCGCCAATCAGCACGGCTTCTTGGGTTGAGACCGCATGGCAGCAGGCCGTAATCGCCACTAGGCCCGCAATGGAACCGTTCAGTAAAAAGTCTACCTCGGGCAGTTTGTAGCGCCACCAGCCCAACGTAGTGCCCATGGCCATGCCAGCGGCCCCGGCAATCAGCGTGTTAAGCATAATGCTGGGAATCTGGTCATTAAGCGCGAAGGTGCTGCCGCCGTTGAAGCCCAACCAGCCCACCCACAGCAGCATTACCCCCAAGACTGAGAAGGGCAAATTGGAGTTGTTGAAGCGAATGGGTTTGCCCCGCTGATCAAATCGACCTGTGCGAGCACCGAGAATCAGCACCGCGGAGAGCGAGACCCAACCGCCCACACCGTGGACCACGGTGGTACCTGCAAAATCAATAAATCCGATCTGTGCTAGCCAACCGGACGTGCCGCCGCCATATCCGCCCCAGACCCAGTGGCCAAAGAGCGGATAAATCAGCCCTGAGGTGATCAGCGAAATAATTAAGTAGCCAGCAAACTTAAGCCGTTCCGCCACTGCACCGGACACGATCGTCGTGGCCGTGCCGCAAAACATGGCCTGAAAGATAAAGAAAGCTGCGGTTTGAGGGGTCGTTTCTAGGTTGAGTCCAAACCCGGTGGTGCCCCACCAGCCACCATGGGAGGTACCAAACATGAGGGCATACCCAAAGGCCCAGTACAGCAGCACTGACACACTAATGTCGGCCAGGTTTTTAACCGCAACGTTGATATTGTTTTTGGAGCGAGTCAGGCCAGACTCGATGCACATGAATCCAGGCTGCATCAAAAAGACCAGCCCTGCACAGGCAAGTAACCAAGCTGTATTGAGGTCGAGCATGGCAGGATCCTGGGGCACGACGATCGGAAAACAGTGCCCTCTATTCTATGGGTTCCGCCTTTATCCTTCACACCAATCTGCGCCAACTTGGCGGCAGGCTGTAGGTCGGATTTCACAACACATTGCCATAGATGCCATGGCAATGTGACAGGCTGCACGTATCTACAGCCCATCTAAAACCCTGTAAAGACAGCTTTACATCACGTTTAGCACGTTTGAGCGAAGGTTCTTTTAGGCGGTCTTATGGGGGCGAAACAGGTGGTCGTGACTAGGGGCGTATAGACGCGAGCGGGCGGTGTTGCTAGCGTTGGTGGTGCTAACATCGGTGGTCTTTTGATGTGCCTGTAGCGCTGGTGTGATGAGGTAAAGCGTCGTGCGAATTAGCTTTTCG
>JBCBOC010000393.1:0-4641 GCA_039821475.1 Cyanobacteria bacterium J06632_22
GACCTGCTTCAACCAGCGCGCCGACGATCCTCGCTACCAAAAGCTAACCTTCGTTCTGCTGGGCGTCGCCACCCCTACCCAGCTGATTCAGGATGCCCAGCGGACCCCCTTTAATATTGGCCAGGCCATTCAACTCAATGGCTTTCAGCTTCATGAGGCCCATCCCCTGTTGCAGGGCTTGGCGGATCGGGTGGCTCAGCCGCAAACGGTCTTGGCTCAAATTCTCGACTGGACAGGAGGTCAGCCCTTCCTATCTCAAAAGATCTGTCGCCTGATCCGCACTTTGAACCTTGAAATTGCGGAAGGGGAGGAAAAACGTCAGGTGGATGCCTTGGTGCGATCGCACCTGATCGACCATTGGGAAGCCCAAGATGATCCAGAACACCTGCGGACCATTTGCAACCGCTTACTGAACAACCCAGAACACGCCAAAACGTTGTTATCGATTTACCAGCACTTGCTCCTATCAGGGCGAATTTTAGCGGACGATAGCCCCGAGCATACGGCACTCAAGCTATCGGGGCTGGCCATGCAAAAAGATGAATACCTGTTGATTAGCAACCGTCTCTACACCGAGGTCTTTAATGCAACGTGGATAACAGCGACGCTAAAGCAGTTGAGTTAAGTCGTGGCTAAACGTGTCGTCATGCGCTTCGCTGAAAGCCCTACTTCTGGGGCTCCGCAGCGCAGCGCAACGGGCTAACCCTAGGGATGCTCGCCTAGCGGATCAGATAGGGTTGACGATATATAGCTCTCGCCACTTTGCTTAGGGCCATCCTGGCGCTCAAGTGCCCAGTACTGGAGCCAAGTGGCCCGCCGTCGTGCACAAACCCCAAAGAAGGTCTTTGTGGCGACGGCTACAGCAGTCGAAGGACTGCAGAATAAAGGCTTTCAGCGCCAAGCACTGTCCCTAGCAACTCGACGAACGCAATAGCAACCGCCAGCACTGTGTTGACCGACCGCTGGCCATACTTCCTGCTTATCTTCCGCTTATCTTCCTTAAGTTCTCTGGTGACCACTGGCCATTACTGACAAGCTAAACACAGTATCGAGTACACAAGGTTGCGATCACGACCGAGTTGGGTGCTGCCCGGTTGGTCAGCTTTCCTCTAACTCTGGACGTGGCTAGGTTTAATCTTGGATCCGCCTTTAGGCTTCAGATACAAGTCAGCTAGCATCTACAGCGTTTTTCACTGGACTGAGCCGTCTGCATACTTTGAGTATCAGGGCTCGGCGTCGGTGACCAGTCGTTACACCTCACCCTGAATTGCAACGGCTGCATAACCTGCAAGATTGTCGAGCGTCTTCCCAACGGTCTCTATGGACAAAACGCTTATGCTTTCCCCTGAAGGCATCAGTAAACAGAGAGGCCTCATGCGTTCCTGACTTTTGTGATCCTAAGCGCTCCACCGCAGTAGTGATGCAGCAGTGTATAACTCCCGCTGCATCAGATCTAGTAACGGAAAGGAGGCTTAAGCCTAATGCTGGGGGCTGCGATCGCACATTATTGACGCGATCGTCATAACCCGCGCAAAGGTTGGGTCGCTGTGTTGACGTTCCAACAAATTTGGCTCTCCACCATAGCCGCATGGTGGAGAGCTTTTTCTTTGGAGTTATTCTCTCGTCAATATATATAGCGCTCGCCACTTTGCTGAGGACAGTTCTGGCTGTGAAACCCTTGGTATTGGAGCCAAGTGGCACGCAACCGCGCACAAACGTTTGTGGCGGTTGCCATAGCGCTCGCCACTTTGCTGAGGGCAGTTCTGGCGCTCAAGTGCCTAGGACTGGAGCCCAGTGGCACGCCGTCGCACACAAAGCTCTGTGGCGACGGCTATAAATCATGCCGCGGCCCAGCTTGAATGATCGAGACTCGCAGTGGCCAGCATACGCCTACTGCATTCGTCGCGTTGCTCAGATCAGTTGCTGGCATTGAGCCCGTTAATCGGACCGTCATTGGGTCACAGGGCAGTCACCAAGGCGATAGGCGGGCACTTCGTTGCAGCTGGGACGTCGTGTTGTGTAACAGTCGATGGGAGGGGCTTAAGATCGTGGTCCGCAGCTTAAAGTCCAGCCTCATCAGGGGGCCGCTATACGGGCTTAGCCTGTGTGCCAGTGTGCTCGCGGGCGTGGTGCTTCAAAAATATTTCAACATCAGTGGCTATCTGGGGGAAGGGCTAAGAACCGTAGGCCTTTACCAATACGTTTACAGTTCGACCCAGGGGCTACAAAAGGTCGCCTCAACAGACATTATTCCAGCATCAGCCCAGGGTGAACTGCGACTATTTGTGCTCATGGGGCAGTCCAATATTGCTGGGCTGGCGCCCTTGCCCGAGCGCTTACCTAAAACGGAGAACATTTACACCTTTGGCAATGACTATCGCTGGGCTGTTGCAGTAGAACCCGTGGATAGCCCCGTGGGTCAGGTTGATACCGTCTCCCTCGATGAGGATGCAGGCTTTGGCCCATCGGTTGCCTTTGCCCAGGCCCTTCAGTCAACTGGCATTGTGAGCGACGATGAGGCTATTGGCCTCATTCCCTGCGCTAAAGGCGGGTCATCCATTACCCAATGGCAACGCAACAGCAGCGACCAGAGCCTTTACGGCTCTTGTATGAAACGCATTCAGGCGGCACTGACCATGGGCCAACTGGAGGGCGTGCTCTTTCTTCAAGGGGAAGCGGATGCGATCGACCCGACCCTATATCCGTCGATGGTGCCCCAGGCCAATCAGTGGGGGCAGCTGTTTGTTGCGTTTGCCACTGACCTGCGAGCTGACCTGGACCGCGCCAACCTACCGATTGTCTATGGGCAAATTGGTTCAGCCCCCCAGGACGAAACCTTTACGCAATGGGAAACGGTCCGACAGCAGCAAGCGCAGGTGCAGTTACCCCACAGCAACTGGATTCAAACCGCAGATCTGAACACCACGGACGGTGTCCATTTCACTACTGAAAGCTATCGCATCATCGGCCAGCGATTTGCTGACGCCTGGGCCAGTCTTACCCCTTAGCAGCTTGGCCCTAGGAAACCGAAGCCTGGAGACTAATTCATCGGGCCTGCCAAAATAGTTTGTGCGATCGCATCCATAATCGTGTCGCCATCCTCCTGGGCTAAGTCGGCGTACCACTGCCGAGTCTTATCCGGTTCTTTAGCGTGGGTGGTGTTGGAACGCTTGCGGGCTTTGAGAATCACATCGGCCACTCGCTCCCGACGTCTGTCTTCATAGCGCCGGAGCGCATCCACAACGCTGATGTTCGTGGTGATCAAACTATTCGCCAACGACCAGGCATCTTCCATCGCCTGACACCCCCCCTGCCCCAGGTCTGGAGCCGTACTGTGGGCAGCATCGCCAATCAGCGCCACACGCCCTTTAGTCAAGGACGCTAGCGGCTCAATGTCATGAATCTCGACCCGATTGGTTTTGTCTGGATCAATCCGCTGAATCAAGGTTTGTACCGGGGCAGCCCAAGTTTCAAAGTGTTTTGATAACTCTTTTTGATAGTCGTCTGATTGATTTTGGGTCCCTTTAGGCAACGGCACATCAAAAAAGAAATAAAACCGATCTCCACCCACGGGCATCACCGACGCCCGCTGGCCATTTCCAACATAGGTATCCCAGCTATTGGCCGGCGCCAAGTCGGGACTGACCGGGACCAGACCATTCCAGTTGACATAGCCTACGTAGCGACGTTCTGTCGGCTTGCCTAGCACATGGTGACGAATAATGGAGTGCGTCCCGTCTGCACCCACAACAACATCGCCCGTCGCGCGATCACCATCTTCAAAAATCGCCGTAGCCTCAGTCTCATTCTGTTCTATCGCCACACAGCGTTTATTAAGCTGTACTCGCTCAGGACCAACCGCATCCAGTAGCATCTGCTGGAGGTCTGTTCTGGCCACAGGGTAAGGCGGCTGTCCCACCCGCTCAATGAGCGGCGAGAGACTAAACCGCGTCAGTTCTGTTCCGGTTTGGTCGTAGTAGGCCATCTGCTGCATCGGGCCGCCAATCTTAGCAATCTGGGTTCCTAACCCCAGTCGGTTTAGCACCTTAACCCCATTGGACCAGAGCGAAATGCCCGCCCCTGCAGGCCGCAGTGCACTCACGCGGTCGTAAATTTCGACCGTGTAACCGGCCTGTTGCATCGCCAACGCGGTGGTTAACCCGCCCATGCCTGCGCCAACAACAATAATCTTTAGATTTTCCATAGAAGCTGGAGGAAGGTAAGCAGCAGGGTTCAATGACTAGGGTCGTAAGCTCGTGGCCTAGCTTAACTCACGCCCTTGAGCCCCTTTGAGGGACCTGTAACAAACTGATAGGGAACTCATCACCGTGCGGGTTGCGATCGCAACCCGCACACCTTCGGTATATTTTCAAACCTTTTGAATCCCGTATGTGTTTTTCAATACGAAGTAAGCTATCAAACCCACACTCCCGTAACCGGTGCGCCTAGGCTACCGGGTTACCCCAGCCAGCACTTCAGCAGCAAAGTTATCGCCAAATTCATCCCAGCGTTTTCCTAGTCACCGTGGCACACGAGATAAAACTATGAGCGAATTCAAGTTTATCGATACCGCAGATGCAACCGTTGCTGACCGGCCACCTGAGCCCATTGTCTCAGCGCCGACAGATCTGATTTACAACC
>JBCBOC010000492.1:0-3855 GCA_039821475.1 Cyanobacteria bacterium J06632_22
CGCAAATTAGCCCCAGTAGCGCACACGGCCTCAACGTTTTCGTTAACAAACTTAATAGTGGGCACCAAACACCTCCCAACCGCGATCTGCATGGCCCTGAGCAAGGACCGCATATAGCCTAACTTGCATTTGATTCTGGGGTCTAGTTACACTTCTTTATACGCATTCATTTTTTATGTGTCGCGACCTCATTCTTGACTAACGTCTAAAATCCATTCTGTGCGTCAGCGCTTAAACCCTGTCTGGCTCGCTTTTGGCTAACGTGGCGGAAATCAGGCGTGTGCGGCCATCCTGAATCTGATAGCCTAAACAGTAACTAACCCTGCTAAGGGAATAGCAATATTTGGCTAAATTTCTTTGTGAAATCTAGAGGAGGCGTGTAGTCAATGGGACTACCCTGGTACCGAGTCCATACGGTCGTGATTAACGACCCCGGACGACTGATATCTGTGCACCTGATGCACACCGCGCTGGTCGCAGGCTGGGCGGGCTCTATGGCCCTGTTCGAGCTAGCTACCTTTGACCCCAGCGATCCGGTTCTCAACCCTATGTGGCGTCAGGGCATGTTTGTGTTGCCCTTTATGGCACGACTGGGTGTCACCGGTTCTTGGGGCGGCTGGAGCGTAACCGGTGAAACCGGATATGACCCCGGCTTCTGGTCCTTCGAAGGTGTGGCTCTAGCTCACATCGTTCTGTCGGGCTTGCTGTTCTTAGCAGCCGTTTGGCACTGGGTCTATTGGGATCTCGACCTGTTCAGAGACCCCCGTACGGGCGAGCCTGCCCTGGACCTGCCAAAAATGTTTGGCATTCATCTATTCCTATCTGGACTTCTATGTTTCGGATTTGGAGCTTTCCACCTCACAGGTCTGTGGGGTCCGGGCATGTGGGTTTCCGACGCCTATGGCGTAACGGGACATGTCCAAGCTGTCGCCCCTGAATGGGGACCAGCAGGCTTTAATCCTTTCAACCCAGGCGGCGTTGTGGCCCACCACATTGCTGCGGGCGTTGTTGGTATTATTGCGGGTCTTTTCCACCTAACGGTGCGTCCGCCGCAGCGCCTGTATAAGGCATTGCGTATGGGTAACATCGAAACGGTACTGTCCAGCAGTATTGCAGCTGTCTTCTTTGCTGCCTTTGTTGTGGCCGGTACTATGTGGTATGGCAACGCAACCACCCCCATTGAGCTGTTTGGGCCCACTCGTTATCAGTGGGACTCCGGCTACTTTAAGCAGGAAATTGAGCGCCGCGTTCGTGCCGATGTTGCTGCTGGCGCGAGCCTGAGCGAGGCCTACAATGGCATTCCTGAGAAGCTGGCCTTCTACGACTACGTCGGTAATAGCCCTGCCAAGGGTGGTCTGTTCCGCGTTGGTCCGATGAACACTGGTGACGGATTGGCTGAAGGTTGGTTGGGTCACCCCGTCTTCACAGATGGAGAAGGTCGCGAGCTGACAGTACGTCGTCTCCCCAACTTCTTTGAGACATTCCCGCTGGTCCTCACTGATGCGAGTGGCGTTGTCCGAGCTGACATCCCCTTCCGCCGTGCTGAGTCACGCTACAGCTTTGAGCAGACGGGTGTCACAGCCACCTTCTACGGTGGTGAGCTGGATGGTCAGACCATCACAGACCCTGCAAAGCTCAAGATCTACGCTCGTAAATCCCAATTGGGTGAGCCTTTCGAGTTTGATCGCGAGACGCTGGACTCTGACGGTGTATTCCGGACGAGCACCCGTGGTTGGTTTACTTTTGCTCACGCTGTCTTTGCCCTGTTGTTCTTCTTTGGACACATTTGGCATGGTTCTCGTACGCTGTACCGCGACGTGTTCGCGGGTGTCGACCCCGACCTCTCCGCTGAGCAAGTGGAATGGGGCTTCTTCCAGAAGGTGGGCGACAAGTCCACTCGGAGCACGACCAACGTCTAAGGCGTCTAGGGCGCTGGCAACTTAGGCACTGCCTAAATAGCACCAACAGTGCCCAGGGCTTATGTAAGCCTCTGGGCACTGTTGGTTTAGACGGTACACTAAAGATACGTTAGATACGTTCTCACATAGGAGACTTCGACTAATGGAAGCTGTTGCCTACATTCTGATTTTTACCTGCATCATCGGTACGCTGTTCTTTGCGATCGCATTCCGCGAACCCCCCCGGATTACCAAAGACTAATCCATCTGTGAATCCCTGGTCCCTAGCTGTTTGGCTCAGGGGCCAGGGATTCCAAGTTTAAAGGCGATTTAATCTGCTCCAGAGATAGGCGGAAAGCCTGACAAGACATTGACTCACGACGGCCCCACGCTAAATCGCAATCCTGAAGCCCATGATTGCTGAAGCCCATAATTAAGGCCATCTCATTAAGGCCACCTATGCCTACGGCAAACGATGTTGCCTCGCTTCAACTGCTCCCAATGCCTTGTCCTGATGCAATGGCGACGAGACGACAGGCATCCAGACCGTGTTTATTATCAAGGGTATTCATCCGACCGAATTTATCCTGATGACGCGACTCACCCCATAGGGCAACAACGCTAGGGATGGCGTTTTTACAAACTCGACGCCGCTAAATATTAAGCAAATTTTCAATTCTCCTCGACACGCCGCTGAGACAGCGCTTTACCCGTAAGATTTGCCTGGAAAGGCCCTTGCTCGCTGACTTGAGACTCGATTATGCAGTGCCCGTTTTGCCAGCATCCTAACAACCGCGTCCTCGAATCGCGTTCGGCCGAATCGGGGCGAAGTATTCGGCGACGGCGAGAATGTCTCAACTGCGAGCGCCGTTTTACCACCTATGAGCGAATTGAGTACGTTCCCGTCACGGTGATCAAGCGCAATGGCGATCGCGAATCGTTTGACCGCTCAAAGCTTCTCAAGGGAATTATTCGTGCCTGCGAAAAGACTGGTGTACCGGCCCTAAAGATTGAAGCCGTTGTGGATGAAATTGAAGCTGAGCTGCAGCAGCGAACGGTGAGGGAAGTCACGAGTGGAACTCTGGGCGAACTCGTACTGGAGCGCCTCAGAACTATTAGTGAAGTTGCCTACGTTCGTTTTGCATCGGTTTATCAGCAATTCCAGGGTATTAAGGACTTTGCTAATGCATTGAGCCATTTGGAAATGGCATTACCCCAAGACCGCCCCCAAGAGAGTAATGGCTCCGCCGCCAGCGACTATTCCATCGACGGGCATTCCACCTCTGCGGTTCATGTCTAAATATTTGGGGCGCGCCCCCTCATGTCCATGCAAGGCCCCTATCATTCTTTATTGGGTAGGGATGACATGGGAACTGTATTCGCTGTAGTATAGTGGACCCTGCAACAAATTTTTCTTGGGCAAACTTAGCCGATTTCATCTAGGATGGAGTTCCGGATGAAGGCTGTCTGCCCGCGCTTTGGCACGATTCGAAGCCCTTAACTTTAGAAGGGCTGCCGCCCCAAGGACTATAGCTGCAAACCCCAACGGAGAAAACAGTAGGACACCACTAGTATGGCAAATGAATTGATGGATGCTGATATTGGGTTTACCCATGCGGATTTTGAGGCGCTTTTAGACCAGTACGACTACCACTTCAGCCCTGGTGACATCGTTCCAGGGACTGTTTTCAGCATTGAGCCCAAAGGGGCTCTCATCGACATTGGTGCTAAAACAGCAGCCTTCTTGCCTATCCAAGAAATGTCCATCAACCGAGTAGAGGCCTCCAACGAGGTTCTACAGTCTAACGAAACTCGGGAGTTCTTCATTCTGACTGACGAGAATGAAGATGGTCAGCTCACCCTTTCTATTCGCCGCATCGAATACATGCGGGCATGGGAGCGGGTTCGCCAGCTTCAGAACGAGGATGCCACGGTTCGTTCTGATGTATTTGCCACG